>NZ_JBEPPX010000003.1:0-241909 GCF_040547535.1 Roseovarius sp. MBR-78 | reverse complement strand
GGGCTGGCGCGGCTCGATCCGCTGCGCCTTGGCCTCGACACCACCCCCGGTGCCCGCGTCATCGCCCGCGGCGGCGTGGCCTCGCGCCGCCTCTATGCCATCGGCCCCTGCGCGCGCGGCGCGCTATGGGAAATCACCGCGATTCCCGACATCCGCCAACAGACTTTTCGTCTGGCAAATGAGGTTTTAGCCGCAGGCCAGGCCGCCACGCTTGAGGGGGCCTGACGTTCTCTTGCGGGCGGGCAGGGCAGGCAAGGTTGCAAGGCCCCTGCTTCTGCCCGCGCAGCCCTGCGCGCCCGCGTGACCCTGCAGCCCGATAACCTATTATCACAATGACGCGTCATGCCCTACCGTGGGCGTGCCGATTGCGATAAACCCACGAGGCGTTGGCCGGTAGTGCCTGACCTGCCGACTTTCCTTGGCATCCGGCGTTGGACAGATAGAATTTCGACCATGTCACCTCGTCTTCATACCCGGATCAAGGCGCATCGGCCCGCTTGGGCGCTGCGTGAGCGTGTGGGCCGCTGCGATCATGGCGCGGGCCTCTGAATGCGCAGGTGGTCGCTTCTTGTCGCCCTCGCGGCGATGCTGCTGTCCTTGCTCCTGCATGGCATCGGGTTGCGGCTGACCTTGCCCGAGGGGCCGCCATCTTCGACCGAAGAGGCCGCCTCCGATATGTCTGATGTCGGGGCGGGATTCGAGGATCTTGCCGAAACCGTTGCCGAGCCTGCGCCGCCCGAGCCTGCCACGCCCGCCGCGCCGCCAGACGTGACACCGCCCGACGAGGTGACCGAGGCAACACCGACATCGCAGGCGCTTGTGGCATCGGATACCCCGCAAGACGTGCTGACACCCGGCATCGGCCCGGTCGATGTGGTCGAACCGGACGCCGCCAGCCCGTCCGAAAGCGATACCCCCGCGCCCGAGACCGAGACCGCAGAGCCGCCGGGTGGCGAAGACGAGACCGAGGCGGATGTGGCCGATATGGCGGTCACGCAACCGATCGCCCCCGAGGCCCAGACCCCGGCCCAGACCCCGGCCCAGACCGAGCAAGCCAGCGAGGCCGCGCCGGTTGCGGTCACAGAGGCGGTGCCGCCCATCGCCCCTCCATCGGATTCCGCACCGCCCCCTGAGCCCGACATGCAGGCCCCCCTGCCGCCCGAGATCACCGTTGCCTCCGTGCCGGATGATCCCGAGATCCTGGCCGCCGAGGAGACCGGCGATCTGTCGGGCGCGGCGGTGACGACCTCGTTGCGCCCGCCCAAGGCGCGGCCATCGGCGGCGGCGCTGGCCACGCCCGAGGCCGGACCGCAACAAGGCGCGCAAACCGGGCGCGCGGCCGGGGTGATCGAATCGCCGCTGACCACGTATAAGCGCACCGGCATCGACCCGTTTGCCTCTCGCAGCGGCGGGGCGCGCTCGTCTGTGGTTGGCTTGCAAGGGGCGTTCAACCCCGGCAATTCAAGCACCACGAACTACGCCGGAGAGGTGCTGGTGAAGCTCAATCGCGCCCCGCCTGTCTTTCCTTCGGCGCAGGGCACGGCGCAGGTCTCCTTTGAGATCAGCCCCGATGGCACGGTGGCCTGGGTCAACATCCTGAGCAGCACGGGCAGCCCCGATATCGTCCGCGCCGCCAGCGCACAGGTCCGGCGTGCGGCCCCGTTCCCGCGCCCCCCCGGCGGCACCAGCCAGAGGCTGGTTTTCGTCTATCGTAACAGGTGAGCGCATGATCCCATCCACCGACCCCGGCCATCCGCGCGCGGGCGAAACCCTGAAATGTGAACTGCCCCGCCACTGGTATGTCCAGATGCGGGGCCACCAGACAAGGACGATACCGATGAACAAGATATCAATGGCGGCTGCGGCGATGATCGCGGGCCTTACCCTGGCCACCGGCGCTGCGGCGCAGGATGGCGGGCCGGGCGCGGCGGTGACGATCGAGCTGAACGCGGTGAAATCCGGCGACGCGGCCTGCACGCTGACATTTCTGGTCACCAACGGGCACCCCGCCCGGATCGACAAGGCGGTGTATGAGACCGTTCTTTTTGACGGCGCGGGGCAGGTGGACCGGCTGACGCTGTTTGATTTCGGCACATTGCCCGCAGGCCGCCCCCGCGTGCGCCAGTTCTCGGTCGCGGGCGTGACCTGCGACGGGTTAAGCCGGGTGCTCATCAACGGCGCGCATACCTGCACCGCGCCGGGCCTTGCCGATACGGCCTGCGAGGCGGGGCTGACCCTGAAAACCCGCACGGATATCGAGGTGATCGGATGAGCCAGATTCTTGAGCAGTTGCGGCAGACCGCCGATCTGGGCGGGCCGGTGGTGATGATCCTTCTGGTGGTCTCGGTCATCACGCTGGCGACGATCCTTTACAAGCTGTGGCAGTTTTCCGTGGCGGGCGTGGGGCGACACCGGGCGTTGAAAGAGGCTGTTGCCGCCTGGGACGAGGGCGACCGCAGCGCCGCTGCACGCGCGTTGACAAAATCCAAAAGCTATCTCGCGCCGGTGATCGCGATGGCCTTTGTCGCCGGTCCCGAGGATGCCAAGCGCCTGGCGGCAGAGGCCGAGGCGCGCTTTGCCCGGCTCGAAGGCGGGTTTCGCCTGCTCGACAGCGTCGCGCAGCTTGCTCCGCTTCTGGGCCTCTTCGGCACGGTGCTGGGCATGATCGACGCGTTCCAGTCGCTTCAGGATGCAGGCGCGCAGGTCGATCCGTCGCTTCTGGCGGGGGGGATCTGGGTGGCGCTGCTGACAACGGCGGTGGGGCTGGCGGTGGCGATGCCCACGGCGATGGTGCTGAGCTGGTTCGAAGGGCGGATGGACGCCGAACGTGTGACCGCCGAGCGCGCGATTGCCTCTGTCCTGCACCCCCAGGGCCGGCGCGACGCCTATGCCCCGCCCGCGGCGGAGCCGAGCCATGCGTAAGCGCACCCGGCGGCGGCGCCTGTCGATGACCTCGCTCATCGACGTGATTTTCCTGTTGCTGCTGTTCTTCATGCTGTCCTCGACCTTCTCGCGCTTTGCCGAGGTGGAGCTGTCGAGCGCCAGCGCGGGCACCACCGGCACGCGCGATGTGACGCGGAGTTTCGTGCAACTGGGCGAAAGCTCTTTGCGCGTGAACGGGGAGGAGGTCGCGCTTGCGGCCTTGCCCGAGAGCTTTGCCGAGACCGCCCCCGAGGCGGACCCCCGGCAGGTGATCGTGAGCCTTGAGGCGGATGTGACCGCGCAGCGCCTGACCGATCTGCTCGTCATCCTGCGCGGTATCGAGCGGCTCACTATCCGCGTGTTGGGGTCGTGATGCGCAAGCCAAGACACAAGACCCGGATCGAGCCGACGATTGCCTTGATAAATGTCGTGTTCCTGATGCTTGTCTTCTTCATGGTCGCGGGCACGCTGGCAAAGCCGCTTGACCGCGATCTGCGGCTGGTGCGCACGTCCGATCTCGAAGGCCGCGCGCCGCCCGATACGCTGGTCGTGCATCCCGATGGCAGGCTGAGCTATCGGGGTGAGCCTGTCGCCTCGGCGCAGGCGTTCTACGCGGCGCGGCCCGAGGATGCGCGTGAGGTGGTGCGGGTGGTGCCGGATGCGGCGCTCTCGGCGCTGACGCTGGTCGATCTGGCGCGCGATCTGCGCGCGGCGGGGGCCGCGCGCGTGGTGATCGTGACCCAGAGAGGGCTGGAGTGATGGCCGGTGTCGCGCCGGGTCTTGCGCGTTGCGAAGCTGCTTCATGCCATTAGATGATCGACATCTGACAGGTGTTGCCCAAGAATGATCCGGCCAGCCATGCTGCGGGATTCGGTGGGGCACGCGTCGTTAAGGGCCTGGACGGGTCGTTCACCGATGGCGCGGCGGGCTTCGGGCTTAATTCCGCGCGGGGGACAGGTGGCGAATGGCAGCAACAGGCGAGCATTCTCCCGCGCAGCATCGGGCACGTTGTGTCTGGTGTCGACCACTTGCCGCAAGCCTGCCCGCAGGGGACACCCTGCGAAAAGGCCCGTCAGAACCATTGCCCCGGCTCCATCAGCCCCAGATCGAGCAATTGCCGCGAATGCCACTCGAACGGCACCGAATTGTGCCAGGTGAAGGTCTCGATATCGAAGGTCGAGCCGGGATTGCGCTTGAGCGCCTTGGCGGTGCGAAAGGACGCGATGGCCGCGGTCAGGTTGTTGTGCCACGGGCAGGCATAGGTGTTGTATTCCTCGTCCGTGAAGGTGTGATCGGCGCGCAGGGCCACGCCTTCGCGTGCGCGAAACAGCGCGATTCGGTCGATCTTGCGACGGTTCTGGGGGATATGTTCCTCGAACCGCCAGCGCAGCCCGCCGAAGAAATCGAGCTGCCGCTCCTTTGGGTGGTTGTGGTTCTCGGGATCGGGCCGCCCCAGCGCGTAATAGCCCGACCGGTCAAGCTGCGCCTCTTCGAGCGAGACCGCATCCGGGTGGCGGGCAAGGTTCGGGGCGTAGATGTCGATCACATAGGTCAGCATGGCGTCGCGCCGTTCCTCGGCATGAAAGGCGAGCAATTCGCCGATGCTGCGCGTCTCGCAGAACGGGTAGAACAGGTATTCGGCGTTGAAACAGTAATACATCCACAGCCCCGGCGCGGCACCGGCCACGGCATTCACGGCGGCGATCGGGTCGTCGCCCCTGGCCGTGTCGAAACGGATGCGGTGCAGCGCGGGCTCTGCCAGCACGTCGGGCGCGGTGACAAAGCTGTCGGGCGCCAAGAGCAGCACCGATTTGAACCCGAGATCGAGATGGTGGCGCAGGGTCGAGGCGATCTCTGTCTCGTCCTCGGCAAAGACCATCGCGAGCGGCCCCTTGGCCAGCGCCTTGCCGGGCCGGGCGAGAAATTCGGTGAGCGTGGGTGTCGTCATCTGTTGTCCTGCCCGGTTTTCGACAGAGTCGACAAAACCGGCGGGCATTGCAAGAGGGGGCGGCCCTGATGTAGGAGCCGGGGGTGATTTCTCAGGCAGGAGCCGGGCGCATGGCCGATCCGAAAAAGCTCTATATCCGCACCTATGGCTGTCAGATGAACGTTTATGACAGCGAGCGCATGGCCGAGGCCATGGGCGGCGCGGGCTACGTCACAACCGAGGATGCGGCCGAGGCCGACATGATCCTGCTCAACACCTGCCATATCCGCGAGAAGGCCGCCGAGAAGGTCTATTCCGAACTGGGCCGGCTGCGTGCGCTGAAGGCGGCCAATCCCGATCTGAAAATCGGCGTGGCGGGTTGCGTGGCGCAGGCCGAGGGCGAGGAAATCATGCGCCGTCAGCCGCTTGTCGATCTGGTGGTGGGGCCGCAAAGCTATCACCGCCTGCCGCAGATGGAGGCGCGGCTGCGCGCGGGGCAAAAGGCGCTCGATACCGAGTTTCCGCTTGACGACAAGTTCGACACGCTGCGCCACAGGCCGAAAGCGAAACGCGGCCCGACGGCGTTTCTGACCGTGCAGGAGGGCTGCGACAAGTTCTGCGCCTTCTGCGTGGTGCCCTATACGCGCGGGGCCGAGGTGAGTCGCCCGGCGGCGCGCGTGCTGGAGGAAGCGCGCGATCTGGTGGAACGGGGCGTGCGCGAGATCACCCTGCTGGGTCAGAACGTCAACGCCTATCACGGGGCCGGAGAGGGTGGCGACTGGTCGCTGGCGCGGCTCATCTGGGCGTTGAGCGACATCGACGGGCTGGCGCGCATCCGCTTCACCACCAGCCACCCCAACGACATGAGCGATGACCTGATCGAGGCGCATGGCACCTGCCCCAAGTTGATGCCCTATCTGCATCTGCCGGTGCAATCGGGCAGTGACCGGATCCTCAAGCGGATGAACCGCAAGCATACCGCCGAGGGTTATCTGCGGCTGATCGAGCGTATCCGCGCGGCGCGGCCCGATATCCTCATCTCGGGCGATTTCATCACCGGGTTCCCCGAAGAGACCGAGGCCGATTTTCAGGCCACGCTCGACCTGATCGAGGCGGTGGGCTACGGGCAGGCGTTCTCGTTCAAGTATTCCACCCGCCCCGGCACCCCCGCCGCCGAGCGCGCGCAGGTGGCCGAAGAGGTCAAGGCCGAGCGGTTGCAGCGGCTGCAATCGCTCATCACCCGCCAACAGCGCGCCATCCAGGATGCCATGGTGGGGCAGACGGTCGGCGTGCTTTTCGAGAGGCCGGGGCGGATGCCGGGGCAGATGGTGGGCAAATCCGACCACCTGCACGCCGTCCATGTCAGTGATCCCGGCCTTGCGGCGGGCGATCTGGCACAGGTCGAGATCATCGAGAGCGGGGCCAATTCGCTGGGGGGGCGGGTCGTCGCGCGGCCCGCCGAATGAGGCGAGAATGTGACGCGCTATGGATTGTTTCCCATTGATCCACAATATACAGGTCAAAATTGCTTCACATCTTAACAAAAACCGTTAAACTCCAACCACATTAAGCAGATGGCGTGCCCCAAAAGGCGCGAAAGTTTGACAACGGGGGATTGGGATAGTGGTGAGCAAGGCATCGGACATGCTGAGCCGGATCGCAGGGGGGGTTGCTGTGGCGGCGCTCTCGGTTTCGGTCATGGCGGGCGGGGCAAGCGCGCAGCAGGGGCAGCGCACGGTTGTGGGAGAGCGGTATATCCCGACAATCTGGGTGGACCCGGATGGCTGCGAACACTGGGTGATGGATGACGGGGCCGAGGGCTACATGAGCCCGCATGTCAGCCGCCAGGGCATTCCCGTCTGCCGCGAGGTCAACCTGTGCGGCGTGGTCAATACCGATCAGCTCTTCGCCACCGACAGCGCGCGCATCCACGCCTCTGGCCAGCAACGCCTGCGCGAGTTCTTTCAGGGCGCGGGGGCGGTCTCCTACACCATCGTCGGCCATACCGACAGCCGCGCCTCGGATGAATACAACATGAACCTGTCCTATCGTCGCGCCAACGCGGTTGCCTCGGTGGCGCGCAGCATGGGCGCGCGCATCTCGGATGTGCGCGGCTATGGCGAGCGGATGCCCAAGGCGTCCAACAACACGTCGGCCGGCATGGCACAGAACCGCCGTGTCGAAATCATGTGCTGGCGCTGAGGGGATTTGACATGAGCTTTGTGAAAATTGCATTCATCCTGCCCGTGATCGGCCTTCTGGCCGCCTGCGAGGGCGGACATGGCACCGTTGGCCCGGACAAGACGCGCGACCGCGGCACCGACAAGAAGCACCTCAGCCAGTTGCAGGCTGGTATCTGGGTTGATCCCAACGGCTGCGATCACTGGATCATCGATGACGGGGTAGAGGGCTATCTGTCGCAACGGCTCGACAAGTTCGGCAAGCCGGTCTGCTCGGGCGTTGCTCCGCCGACGGTGGCGACAGGCCCGTTCAAGAAGGGCAGCCGGATCGCCGACACGCTCTGAGCGAGCCGGGACCAGATATGGGCAAAAGGGCGCGGAGCCGCAGGGCACCGCGCCTTTCTCGTGGTTGGCGCTTGCGCCGGGGCGCGCATCTTGGCAGGGTCGGGGGGCAACCCTGACCTTGGGAGACCTGCTTGGGTAACACCGCACCGCCCCCCGCCCCCGAATCGCCGCCCGAGGCGGCGATTGAATTTCCCGATAACAAGCTGCTCATTGACCTGTGCGGCGAATACGACCGCAACCTTGCCGAGATCGAGCGCGTTCTGGGCGTGCAGATCGTGCGACGCGGCAATCTTCTGGCCGTGTTGGGCGAGGCCGGCCCCGCCACCGAGGCAAAGACCGTGCTGCGCGCGCTCTATGCCCGGCTCGAGGGTGGCAAGGAGGTGGCCTTTGCCGATGTGGACCGCGAATTGCGCATGGGCGGGGATGAGGGCGACGCGGCGCTCGATGGTGATCAGCTTGAGATGTTCAAGGGCGGCACGGTCGAAATTCGCACCCGCAAGAAGCTGGTAGAGCCGCGCACCGACGCGCAGAAGGCCTATGTGCGCTCGCTTTTCGCCAATGAGCTGGCCTTTGGCATCGGGCCTGCGGGCACCGGCAAGACCTATCTGGCCGTCGCCGTCGGCGTGAACATGTTCATCGAGGGCCATGTTGACCGGATCATCCTCGCGCGCCCCGCCGTGGAGGCGGGCGAGAAGCTGGGCTACCTGCCCGGCGACATGAAGGACAAGGTCGATCCCTATATGCAGCCGCTCTACGATGCGCTCAATGATTTCCTGCCCGGCAAGCAGGTGGCCAAGCTGATCGAGGAAAAGCGCATCGAGATTGCGCCGCTGGCGTTCATGCGCGGGCGCACGCTGTCGAATGCCTTTGTCGTGCTGGACGAGGCGCAGAACGCGACCTCGATGCAGATGAAGATGTTTCTCACCCGGCTGGGCGAGGGGAGCCGCATGGTCATCACCGGCGACCGCACGCAGATTGATTTGCCGCGCGGCGTGCCCTCGGGGCTTGCGGATGCAGAGCGGCTTTTGACACACATCCAACAGATATCGTTCAATTATTTCACGTCTCGGGATGTCGTGCGTCACCCGCTCGTGGCGGCGATCATCGAGGCTTACGAGACGGATGGCTAGGCTATGCCCGTCGAGGTGATGATCGAGGATGCGCGCTGGCAGGCTGCCGGGCTTGAGGCGCTGGCCGCGCGCGCGGCGGCGGCCACGCTGGCGCATCTTGGCCTTGATCCCGATGCATGGGAGGCCAGCCTTCTGGCCTGCGATGATGCGCGCATCGCCGTGCTCAACGCCGATTTCCGGGGCAAGCCCGCGCCCACCAACGTGCTGAGCTGGCCCTCTGACGACCTTTCTGCCGATATGCCCGGCTGCGCGCCCCTGCCGCCGGAGCCGAGCGAGGACGGCTTTCTCGGCGATATCGCCATCGCCTATGATACCTGCGCGCGCGAGGCCGCCGAGGCGGGCCGCCCGCTGGCCGATCATGTCACCCATCTTGTCGTGCATGCGGTGCTGCACCTGCTGGGCTTCGATCACATCCGTGACCCGGATGCCACGCTCATGGAGGCAACCGAGGTGGCGATACTTGGCAAGCTGGGGGTTTGTGACCCATATGGATAGGGCAAGGGCCTGCGCGCCCAATCACCTGAGACGAGACGGATGGACGACAGTATAGAAGGATCATCTGGCGCGGCGCGGAGCGCGCCGCCGGAGACACGGGCCGAAAGCGAGGATACGGGCGGGTTCTTTCGCCGGGTCATCGGCATTTTCAATCCACATGACGAGGCCGACGCAGGCGACGCGGCCCCCGCCGCATCGGGGGCGGCGGTATTCGGCGTTGACCGGTTGCGCGATGTCACGGTCGAGGATGTGGCGATCCCCACCGCCGAGATCGTCGCCGTGCCGGTGGATATCACCCTTGACGATCTGGTGCAGGTGTTCCGCGAGAGCGGCATGTCGCGCCTGCCGGTCTACGAGGGCACGCTCGATTCGCCGATCGGAATGCTCCATCTCAAGGATTTCGCGCTCAAATACGGCTTCAACGGCAAGGCCGCGCGGCTGGCGATCCGGCCCATGCTGCGCCCGCTGCTCTATGTGCCGCCGTCGATGCCCATCGGCGTGCTGATGCAGAAAATGCAGGCAGAGCGGCGGCATATGGCGCTGGTGATCGACGAATATGGCGGCGTTGACGGGCTTGTGACCATCGAGGATCTGATCGAACAGGTGGTGGGCGAGATCGAGGACGAGCACGACACCGACGATGATGCCCATTGGCACAAGGAGGGGCCGGGCTGTTACCTTGCCGCCGCGCGCACGCCGCTTGACGCATTCGAGGCCGAGATCGGCCTGTCGCTGACCGAGACCGACGAGGTTGACGAGGAAGAGATCGACACGCTGGGCGGGCTGGTCTTCATGCTGCTGGGAAGGGTGCCCGCGCGCGGCGAGGTGGTCGAGCATCCCGCCGGCGCAAGCCTCGAGGTGGTCGAGGCCGACCCGCGCCGGATCAAGCGGGTGCGCGTGCGTGTTCCGGGCCTTGCCGGTGCTTGATATCTCGCGCGCGCGGCGTGCCCGCCTGCGCCCGCTGGCGCGAGCGGCTCTGGTGCTGGCGCTCGGGGCCGTTGCGGCGCTGGGCCAAGCCCCATGGGGGCTGTGGCCGCTCACGGTGGCGGCGCTGGCGCTGGCCTATGGGCTGTGGCGGCGCGCAGAGGGCTGGCGCGCGGCGGGGTGGCTGGGCTGGGCCTTGGGCACCGGGCATTTCCTGCTGGCGCTGCATTGGATCACGGAGCCATTCATGGTCGATGCCGCGCGGCATGGCTGGATGGCGCCCTTCGCGCTTGGTGGGCTGGCGGCGGGCCTTGCGCTCTTTTGGGGGGCGGGGCTGGCGCTGGCGCGTGCGGCGGGGGGCGGCGCGGGGGCCTTTATCGCCGCGTTCGGGCTCGCGGAGGCCGTGCGCGGATGGCTCTTTACCGGCTTTCCCTGGGCGCAGCCGGGGCATGTGCTGATCGACACTGGCCTGTTGCACTGGGCGTCGTTTTTTGGCGCGCCGGGGCTTCTGGTGCTGGTGCTGGCGGCGGCGGTGGCCTTGTGGCACGTGATCAAAGGGCGGCGCGCGGGTGGGGCCGTGGCGCTGGTGGTGCTGGCGGCGCTCTGGCCCCTGGGCGCGGCGCGCACGCCCGAGGCAGGGGCCGCGCCCGATGCGCCAGTGGTGCGGCTGGTGCAGCCCAACGCGCCGCAACACGAGAAATGGGACCCCGACAAGGTGCAGCTTTTCTATGATCGCCAGCGCGCCTTTTCGGCGGCTGGCGATGTGCCGCCCGATCTGTTGGTGTGGCCGGAAACGGCGGTGCCGGTGCTGCTGGAGCGCGCCGCCCCGACGCTCGAGGCGATCTCGGGGGCGGCGCGCGGGGTGCCGGTGGTGCTGGGCATCCAGCGCACCGAGGGGCCGCGCATCTACAATTCGCTCGCCGTGGTCGAGGCGGGCGGCGCGGTGACGGCGGTCTATGACAAGCATCACCTCGTGCCCTTCGGCGAATATATGCCGTTCGGTGACCTGCTGGCGCAGGTCGGCATTTACGGCCTCGCCTCAAACGAGGGGCAGGGCTATTCGGCGGGGCCGGGGGCGCGGCTCGTGGAGATCGCGGGGCTTGGCCGGGCGCTGCCGCTGATTTGCTACGAGGGGGTTTTCGCGCGCGATCTGCTTGCCGCCCCCGCGCGTCCCGATTTCCTGCTGCTCATCACAAATGATGCCTGGTTCGGCAAGGTTTCCGGGCCTTATCAACATCTTGCACAGGCCCGCCTGCGCAGCGCCGAGATGGGCCTGCCGATGATCCGGGTGGCCAATACCGGCGTCTCGGCGATGATCGATGCCACCGGGCAGGTGCGCGCGCGCATCCCGCTGGGAGAGGCCGGTTGGCGCGATGCCCCCCTGCCGCCGCCCTTGCCCGAGACGGTCTATGCCCGGCTCGGGGATGCGCCGATGCTGGCGCTCTACCTCGCCGCGCTGGCGCTGTCGTTCTGGCGCAACGGGCGGCGCGCCCGCCGCATTTAGCGATTGACGCCGGGGGCTTGCCGGCTTACGGACGGCCAATCCCGTCACAACGGCTTCCTGGCGTGGCGGATGTATTTAACGGAGCGATTCCCATGTCACGAAAAAACTATCTCTTCACCTCCGAATCCGTCTCGGAGGGGCATCCCGACAAGGTCTGCGACCGGATTTCGGATGCCGTCCTCGATGCCTTCCTCAGCGAGGAGGCCAATGCCCGCGTCGCCTGCGAGACATTTGCCACCACCAATTGCGTGGTCGTCGGCGGCGAGGTGGGGCTGTCGGACAAGTCGCGGCTGGCGGAATTCATGGGCCGGATCGACGGGATCGTTCGCGATTGCGTCCGTGATATCGGCTATGAGCAAAAGGAATTTCACTGGAATACCTTGCAGTTGCACAACATGCTTCATCCTCAGTCGGCGCATATCGCGCAAGGGGTGGACCGTGATGGCGCGGGCGATCAAGGGATCATGTTCGGCTATGCCGTGGACGAGACACCCGAGTTGATGCCGGCCCCGATCCTCTATTCGCACGCGATCCTCAAGCGGCTGGCCGAGGTAAGGAAATCGGGCAAAGAGGGGACGTTGGGCCCCGATGCCAAATCGCAGGTGACGCTGCGCTACGAGGACGGCGTGCCGGTCGAGGTGATGCAGCTTGTGCTCTCGACGCAACATGCTGACGAGGCGCAGACGAGCGACGACATCCGCGCCATCGTCGAGCCGTATATTCGTGAAGTTGTGCCAAATCAGTGGCTTACGGACAAGACCGAATGGCATGTCAACCCCACGGGCACCTTTGTCATCGGCGGGCCGGATGGCGATGCGGGGCTGACGGGGCGCAAGATCATCGTCGATACCTATGGCGGCGCGGCCCCTCACGGGGGCGGGGCATTTTCTGGCAAGGATCCGACAAAGGTAGACAGATCAGCGGCTTACGCGGCGCGCTACCTGGCCAAGAACATTGTCGCGGCGGGGCTGGCGCATAAATGCACGCTGCAACTGAGCTATGCCATCGGGGTGGCGCGACCGCTGTCGATCTATGTGGATACGCATGGAACCGGTCAAGTGCATGAAACGGAAATAGAAAGTATCATTCCGAAGATCATGGACCTGACCCCGCGCGGCATCCGCGAGCATCTTGAGCTGACCCGCCCGATCTACGCACGCACCGCCGCCTACGGGCATTTCGGACGCGCGCCTGAGGCCGATGGCGGCTTTTCGTGGGAGCGGACAGACCTTGCGGATGCCTTGAAAAAGAGCGTTTAAGCAAGGTATTGCCGCGCGCTCTTGATGTATTGCATGAGGGAACATGACCGCTGGGAATGACCCCGAAGGCGCGCCATGGCGCAACTTTCACGGGCGGCTCAAGGGAAAGGCGCTGCGCCCCAATCAGGAGGCGTGGCTCGATCAAGACCTTGGTCGCCTGTCGCTGGGACCGGTTGACCCGGACGTGAACCCCGAACGAAAACCCATGGATCTCAAGGGAGTTTTCGGGGATCGCGAGGTCTGGCTGGAGATTGGTTTCGGCGGTGGCGAGCACATGGTGCACCAGGCGGTGAGCAACCCGGAGGTGGGGATCATCGGCTGCGAGCCCTATATCAACGGCGTGGCCATGCTCTTGGGCAAGATCCGCGCCGCCAATGCACAAAATATTGGGGTCTATCCGGGTGATGTCCGCAACATGTTTGATGTTCTGCCCGAAGGGTCGATCTCGCGGGCCTTTCTGCTCTACCCCGATCCGTGGCCGAAAAAGCGTCATCACAAACGACGTTTCGTCACCGGGGATCATTTAGGACCGCTGTCCAACTGCCTGAAAAAGGGCGCTATTTTTAGGATCGCGACGGATATTCCCGACTATGTGCGCCAGGCCCTGCAAGAGGTGCCACGCTTTGGCTTCGAGTGGCTGGCAGAGGGGCCGCGCGACTGGCGCGCGCCCTGGGATGACTGGATATCAACGCGTTACGAGAAAAAGGCCCTGCGCGAGGGGCGCGTGCCGCATTACCTGACCTTTCGGCGGGTGTGACGGGCGCGACGGCCCCCCTCAGGCGTCGAGCTTGTCGCCGAGCCGCCAGAGCATGTCGATGCAGTGCTGCACCTGGTCGAGGTCGATATATTCGTCGGGCTTGTGCGCCTGCTCGATCGAGCCCGGCCCGCAGACCACCGCCGAGGTGCCGTAGGCCTGAAACAGCCCCGCCTCGGTGCCGAAGGGGACAAGCTCTGCCATATCGGCACCGGTCAGTTCCATCACGATGTCGCGGGCCTCGTTGAGGGCGGCGGGCTCGAGCCCGTCGACCTCGCCCACGATCTCGGTGGTGATATTGGCCTCGGGGTGGATCCTGCGCATCCGGGGCAGTAGCATTTCCTCGCAATAGCGCGTGAGGTCTTCCTTGACGAAGCGGGCATCGGTGGCCTGCACGGGGCGCATTTCCCATTCCACGGCGGCGTTGCAGGCGATGACGTTATGGGCCACGCCGCCCGAGATCGAGCCGGTGTTGATCGTGGTCCAAGGCGGATCGAAGCGGCTCGACGCTGGCGCGCGGGCGCGCAGCGCCTCTTGCAATTCCAGAAGCCGATTGACGTAACGCACCGCATATTCCACCGCGTTGACCCCGCGCGAGGGGGCGGAGCCATGCCCGGCAAGGCCGGTAAACCGGGTGGTATATTCGTAACAGCCCTTGTGGCCCTCGATCACGCGCATCAGCGTCGGCTCTCCGATGATCGCCACGCCGGGGCGGATGCCGCGCGCACGCAGGCTCTCGATCAGGGCCTGCCCGCCGAGGCAGCCCACCTCCTCGTCATAGGTGAAGGCGAAATGCAGCGGGCGGGTGGTGGCGCGTTCGGCCAGCAGCGGGGCCATCGACACGGCGGCGGCAATGAACCCCTTCATGTCGCAGGTGCCGCGCCCGTAGAGCCGCCCGTCATGTTCGATCAGATCGAACGGGTCCGACGCCCAATCCTGTTCGGCCACCGGCACCACGTCGGAATGGCCCGAGAGCACGATGCCGCCATCGGTGTCGGGGCCGATGGTGGCGAAGAGGTTGGCCTTGTGGCCGATCTCGTCGTGAAAGATATCGACCCGCGCGCCGCAGGATTCCAGCCGGTGGCCGAGATAGGCGATCATGTCGAGATTGCTCACCTCGGAGATGGTGGGAAAGGCGACAAGCTCGCGCAGGAGCGCGACGGTATCGGCAAGCTGGGTGCTCACATGGGGCCTCGTGGCTTGGGGGGTTGCAAATCCGTGCCAGAGTGAATCCGTCTGTGTCCGGCGTCAAGGCCCTGTCCCTGGCGAGAGAACGCGCGGCTCTCGGAGACGGGGCACCGGTGCGGGCCGGATCACCTGCTTGAGGGGGGGGCGTGACGCCGTGGGGCCTTATGCTCGCCAAATTCGCGGGGTAGGGTGGGGCGATGGACGGGTTGTGGAGCAACAGCGGTATGAGGCAGCACGGGGGCGGAGCATGAGCGCCGTTCGCCGCCGTCGAGTGTTCTATATCCCCGGCTATGACCCAATCCCGCCGCGCCGCTATCGCGAACTTTACCGCAAGGAGGCCGCCGCGCAGGCGCGCATCTCGGGCCACGAGATCGCGCTGACGCCCTCGCAGGGCAAGGGCCGGTTCGGCTGGGGGGTGGCGGCGCGGATCGAGGGGCAGGCGGTCGAGGCCGAGGTGACGGTGCTGGTCTGGTCCGATATCGTCAAGGGCAGCATGGCGCAGGGCATCCTTGCCACCTATGCGCAACTGATCCGCACGGCGGCGACGTATATCGGCACCGGTGCGCTGTTCCGGCTGATGCGGTTGCGCAAGGGGCCGGTGATCGCGGCGCTTTACCCGGTGGGGTTTCTGCTGGCGCAACTGGGGCTGGCGCTCTTGGCGGGGTGGCTGTTGGGGCGGGGCTTGGTGTTTGTGCACCCCTTGGCCGGGTGGGCCGGTTTGCTGGTGGTGCCGCTGGTGCTGGAGGGGTTCCGGCGGCTCGATGGCCGGTTCTTTGCCTATTACCTGATGCATGATTACGCCTATTCCGCGCGCTATCTGGGGGGCAACCCGCCCGAGTTGGAGGCGCGGATGGCGGAATTCTGCGAGGCGATTGCCGAGGCTTTGCAGGGCGATTGCGACGAGGTGCTGGTGGTGGGCCATTCCTCGGGCGCGCATCTGGCGGTGACGGTGCTGGCCGATCTCATTCGCGCAGGCCGCGTGCCCGAGGGTGGCCCGGCGCTCGGGTTTCTGAGTCTCGGGCAGGTGGTGCCGATGGTGTCGTTCCTGCCGCGCGCATGGCGGCTGCGCGCCGATCTGGAATATCTGAGCACGCGGGGCGAGCTGTTCTGGCTCGACGTGACGGCGCCGGGCGATGGCTGCGCCTTCGCGCTTTGTGACCCCGTGGCAGTCTCGGGGGTGGCACCCGAGGGCAAGCGCTGGCCGTTGGTGATTTCGGCGGCGTTTACGCAGACGCTGAGCGCGGCGCGGTGGCGCGCGTTGCGCTGGCGGTTTTTCCGGCTGCATTTCCAGTATCTCTGCGCGTTCGAGCATCCCAATGGCTATGATTATTTCGCGATCACGGCGGGGCCTGCGACGCTGGCGGCGCGGTTCGAGGGGCGCGCGCCCTCGCCCGCGCGGATCGAGCGGGCGGTGTCGGGCTATCGGAGCACCGCGCCATGATCCCGCCCAAGCCCCCGGCGCGCGCGGATCGCGTGTCGCTCTGGCGCTACCTGCGGCTGTTCCGGGCCGATATCCTCTCGGCGCAGCCCGCGCGGCTTTACCGGGCGTGGATGGCGGAATTTCGCACGCCGTTCTTTCGGTCATACCTGTGCAACGATCCGGCGCTGATTGATCTGGTGCTGAAGGAACGGCCCGGCGATTTTCCCAAATCCGAGCGGGTGAGCGAGGGGTTGCGACCGCTTCTGGGGAGGTCGGTTTTCGTCACCAATGGTGAGGAGTGGAAGCGGCAGCGGCGCATCATCGACCCGGCGTTTGAGGGGGGGCGGCTGCGCGATACCTTTCCGGCGATGGTTGCGGCGGGGCAGGGCGCGGTGGCGCGACTGGCGGCGCTGGCGGATGGCAGCCCGCGCGAGATCGAGGCGCAGACAAGCCACGCGGCGGCGGATGTGATCTTTCGCACGCTGTTTTCGCTGCCGATCGAGAACGCGACGGCGGCGCGGGTGTTCTCGGAATTCAAGGCGCATCAGCGCACGCAGCCGGTGTTGAACCTTGCCGCCTTCATCCCCCTGCCGCGTTGGTTTCCGCGCTTTCACCGGCGCGAGACTCGGGCCACGGCGCGGCGCATCCGCGCGCTGATCGAGGGGCTGGTGGCGCAGCGCATGGCCGAGATCGAGGCCGGGCGCGCGCCCGACGATCTGGCCACCAAGATCATGACCACGCCCGACCCCGAGACCGGCGCGCGGTTCACCACGCCCGAGATGGTCGATCAGGTGGCGATTTTCTTTCTGGCGGGGCACGAGACGAGCGCCTCGGCGCTGGCTTGGGCGCTCTACCTGCTGGCGCTTTACCCCGACTGGCAGGCGCGGTTGGCGGCGGAGGCGGAGGCGGTGCTGGGCACAAGCGCGCCGGAATTCGGCGATATGGGGCGGCTCAAACTGGCGCGCGACGTGTTCCGCGAGACGCTGCGGCTTTATCCGCCGGTGCCGATGATGGTGCGCGAGGCGGCCTGCCCCGAGCGGTTTCGAGGCCGCGCGGTGGCGCGCGGCGCGCAGGTGGTCCTGAGCCCCTGGCACCTGCACCGCCACGAGCGGTTGTGGGAGCGGCCCGACGATTTCGATCCCGCCCGCTATGGCAGCGAGAACGGGCGGGACTGTCTGCGCCGCGCCTATATGCCGTTCTCGGCGGGGCCGCGGGTCTGCACCGGGGCAGGGTTTGCCATGATCGAGGGGCCGTTATTGCTGGCGATGCTGGTGGGCGCCTACCGGTTTGAGACGGTGCCAGAGCGCCCCGCGATGCCGGTGGCGCATCTGACTGTGCGCGGGCGCGACGGGATATGGCTGCGGATTTCACGGCGCTAACCCCTAGCCAAACCTGCGCGAAGCGCCTATGTTCACATCGTTCCCGGCAACGGGGACTATGGACATAAACGCGCTCGTAATAAGCGGATCGGACCCGGGGGCGGTACCCGGCGGCTCCACCATATATCCTTCATTTGGGGATCATGGGGCCGAAACAGGATCGACGAACGTCTAAAGGGGTTTGCTTTGTCTCGGTGAGGTACCACCGTTATCGGTCCGAAACGTACAGTTGCAAATGACAACCGTGCTCCGGTGGCCGTTGCTGCGTAAGCAGTAACCAAACCGAAACTTAAGCCCTTGCGCCTAGCAGCGTAAGGCGGGGTTCGCAGGCACCTGGCAACAGAAGCCTGCACTTTCTCTCATAACAATCCGCCTTGTTTGCGAGGCACGGCAGCATCCCGCGCGCACGCCCGTCCGTCGCATCGCGGCAGGTCTGCTGCGTGTCGGTGCCGCCATCAAGCCCGGTCCGGCCCGGTAATTTCGGGCGCGCCGAACGGGCATTCAGCGCGTTTCATAAAACCGTTACAAAAACATAACAATGCTGTCACCGACTCCGCTTAGCCGGGGCATGTTAGATCACTGACGATCCACTGACAGCAGGAGCTCTTATGTCTTACACCAAACTCTCGGTATCGGTTCTCGCGCTGGCCGCGATGTCCGCGACGACCGCCGCCGCGCGCGATCAGATCAGCATCGTCGGCTCGTCGACCGTGTTCCCCTACACCCAGGCCGTGGCCGAGCAATTCGCCAACGTGACCGGCTCGCCCTCGCCGATCGTGGAATCGACCGGCACCGGCGGCGGGATGCAGATTTTCTGCGAAGGCATCGGCGAAGGCCATCCCGACGTGACCGGCGCATCGCGCGCCATGAAGGCGTCGGAATGGGAAAAATGCGCCGCCAACGGCGTGACCGACATTTCCGAGGCGCTGATTGGCTTTGACGGCCTGTCGCTCGCAGTGGCGCGCTCCAACGATTTCGGCTGGAACCTCACGCTCGAGGAAATCTACCTGGCGCTGGGTGCCGAGGTGCCGGTGGATGGCAACTGGGTCGCCAACCCCTACACCAAGTGGTCGGAGATCAACCCCGAACTGCCCGAAACCAACATCTTGGTGCTTGGCCCCCCGCCGACCTCGGGCACCCGTGACGCATTCGTCGAGCTGGCCATGCATACCGGCTGCGAATCGCTGGATTTCGTCAAGAGCGGCGACTTCGACGGCAAATGGGTCAAGGAAAACTGCTCGCGCATGCGCACCGACGGCCCGTTTGTCGAGGCAGGCGAAAATGACAACCTGATCGTGCAGCGCCTCGAATCCGATCCCAACGCGCTGGGCATCTTCGGCTACTCGTTCCTTTACGAGAACCTCGACAAGCTCAAGGGCGTGGCGATGGACGGTGTCGAGCCGACCACCGACACGATCGGCGACAAATCCTACCCGGTGTCGCGTCCGCTCTACTTCTACGTCAAGAACGCGCATCGCGGCGTGATCCCCGGCCTTCAGCGCTTCATCGAGGAATACATGTCCGATGATGCGCTTGCCCCCGGTGGCTATCTGGCCGAGCGTGGCCTTGTGCCGCTGAGCGACGCGCGCCGCGCCAAACTTCAGGACGAGGTCATCAACGCGGTGGCGATGGCCCCCAAGAACTGAGGCTGGTCACGGCTTCCATGATCCCGACGCCTCCGCCATACTGGTGGGGGCGTCTTACATCCGAAAGCAGCAGGCCACGCCATGACGCTCATCGCCTTCCTGATCCTGATCGCCGCCGTAGTGATCGGCTACATGCTGAACCTGCGCAGCGCGCGCGCGCTGCGACATGGCGGCGCGAACATGCATTCGCTCGACGGCTTTCACGGCAGTTATGCCGCGCTGATGGTTCTGATACCGACCTTCGTGCTCATCATCCTGTGGTTGCTGTTTCAGGGTTCGGTGATCGACTACCTGGTGACAAGCAGCCTGCCGCAGGATCAGTTGCAGGGCAAGAGCGCGGGCGAGGCGCAACTCATCATGGCCGAGATACGCTCCATTGCGGGGGGGCGCATCTTTGGCACGCCCGAGCCGTGGAAGCTTGACGCCGCCGAGCGCATGATGGCGCTGCGGGCCACCTCGGGCGGCCTTCTGGTGGCGGCGACGGCGGCGCTGGCGGCGGTGATGCTTTATATTGCGCGCCGCAGGGTCCGCGCCGATTTCCGGGCGCGGCAGGGGGCCGAGGGCATCATACACGGCCTCATGGTGGCCTGTGCCACGGTGGCGATTTTCGTCACCATAGGCATCGTCGCCTCGCTCCTGTTCGAGACGATCCGCTTTTTCAAAATGGTGCCGTTCTGGGATTTCATCCTCGGCACCTCGTGGGAGCCGCAAATCCCGCTGCGCGAGGATCAGATTGCCGCCGAAGGCGCGTTCGGCATGTTGCCGGTCTTCCTTGGCACGCTGGTCATCGCCACGGTGGCGATGCTGGTGGCCACGCCCATCGGCCTGCTATCGGCCATCTACCTGCACGAATTTGCGTCCCAGCGCGTGCGCACGGTAGTCAAGCCGGTGCTGGAAATCCTCGCCGGGGTGCCCACAGTGGTCTACGGCTTTTTCGCCATCCTCGTGATCGCGCCCGCGATCCGTTCCTTTGGGGCCGACCTTGGCCTGCCCATCGCGCCCAACACCGCGCTCGCGGCGGGCAGCGTCATGGGCATCATGCTCATCCCGTTCATCTCGTCCTTTGCCGATGATGCGCTGGGCGCGGTGCCGCGCAGCCTGCGCGACGGCTCGCTCGCGGTGGGGGCAACCCCCGCCGAGACCGTGCTCAAGGTGCTGTTTCCTGCCGCCATTCCGGGCATCGTCGGCGGCATCCTCTTGGCTGTGAGCCGCGCCATCGGCGAGACGATGATCGTGGTCATGGCCGCCGGTCTCATCGCCAAGATGACGATCAACCCGCTTGACAGCGTGACCACCGTCACCGTGCAGATCGTCACCCTGCTCATCGGCGACACCGCCTTTGACAGCCCCAAGACGCTGGCGGCCTTTGCCCTTGGCATGGTGCTGTTCCTGATGACGCTGGTCATCAACATCGCCGCGCTGCGCATCGTGCGTAAATATCGTGAAATCTACGACTAGGATCACAGGCCATGACCGACGCGACATCCGATAAATTCGACTGGGCCGCGCCCGCTTTTCAGGCCAGCCTTCGCAAGCGAAAGCGCAGCGAGCTGTGGCTGAAATCCCTCGGGCTGGGGGCGATCGTGATTGCCTTTGCGATGCTGTTCCTTCTGGTCGGCTCGCTCATCTCGACGGGCTATCACGCCTTCACGCAGACCCATCTGCGCATTGCCGTGACCTTCGAGCCCGACCTGATCGACGCCGACGCACCCGAGCGCGGTAACTACCGCCAGATCCTGACCAACACGATGCAGACGCAGTTCCCCGAGGTGGCCGACGATCGCGCGGCCCTGCGCGAGTTGACCAGCATCCTGTCGAACGGGGCACAATTCACCCTGCGGGACATGGTGGTGGCCGATCCCGGCCTGATCGGGCAGACCGTCACCGTCACAGTGCCCGTCTCCGACCCCTATGACCAACTCAACAAGGGGTTGATCGACCCGGACACCGCCGAGGAAAACCGCCGCCTCAAGGATGACGAGATCGCCAATTTCAACCAACTGGCCGAGGCTGGGATGGTCTCCACCCCGATCAACTGGGGCCTCATCACCAACCCCGATTCGCGCTTTCCCGAACTTGCTGGCCTCAAGGGCGCGATCATCGGATCGGCCTACGCGCTTCTGGTGTGTTTCCTGCTGTCGTTCCCGGTAGGGATCGGTGCCGCGATCTATCTCGAGGAGTTTGCTCCGAAAAACCGCGTGTCGGACCTCATCGAGATCAACATCAACAACCTGGCCGCCGTGCCCTCGGTGGTGTTCGGCCTGCTGGGTCTCGCGGTGTTCATCGGCTGGTTCGGGATGCCGCGCTCGGTGCCCTTCGTGGGCGGTCTGACGCTGGCGCTGATGACGCTGCCCACCATCATCATCGCCACGCGCGCCGCGCTCAAGGCGGTGCCGCCCTCGATCCGCGAGGCGGCGCTTGGCGTCGGGGCGTCGAAACAACAGGTGGTGTTCGGCCATGTTCTGCCGCTCGCCATGCCCGGCATCCTCACCGGCACGATCATCGGGCTGGCGCAGGCGCTTGGCGAGACCGCGCCGCTCTTGCTGATCGGGATGAATGCCTTCATTACCTCGGCCCCGGCGACACCCTTTGACAGCGCCACCGCCCTGCCCACGCAGATCTTTATCTGGGCCGACAGCCCGGAGCGGGGCTTTGTCAGCCGCACCTCGGCGGCGATCCTCGTGCTTCTGACCTTCCTCATCACCATGAATGCCATCGCCATTTACCTGCGCCAGAAATTCGAGCGGAAATGGTAGAAAGGACTGAACCAAGATGTATGATCTGAAAAAACCGGAGCACGATGTGGACCAGGCCAAAACCAAGATTTCCGCGAGAGGCGTGCAGGTGTTCTACGGCGACACCCAGGCCATCAAGGATGTGAATGTCGAGATCGAGGACAAGACCGTGACCTCGTTCATCGGCCCCTCTGGCTGTGGCAAATCCACCTTCCTGCGGTGCATCAACCGCATGAACGATACCATCGACATCTGCCGTGTTCAGGGCGAGATCACCATCGACGGGCACGACATCTACGCGCCTTCCGTCGATCCGGTGCAATTGCGCGCCAAGGTGGGTATGGTGTTCCAGAAACCCAACCCCTTCCCCAAGTCGATCTACGACAACGTGGCCTACGGGCCCAAGATACACGGCATGACCCGCAGCAAGGCCGAGCTTGACGAGGTGGTGGAAACCGCCCTGCGCGGTGCCGGTCTCTGGGAAGAGGTCAAGGACCGCCTCGACACGCCCGGCACCGGCCTCTCGGGCGGGCAGCAACAGCGGCTGTGCATCGCCCGCGCCGTGGCCACGCAACCCGAGGTGCTTCTGATGGACGAGCCATGCTCGGCGCTCGATCCGATCGCGACCGCGCTGATCGAGGATCTG
Organism: Roseovarius sp. MBR-78; assembly: GCF_040547535.1. Classification (NCBI taxonomy): domain Bacteria; kingdom Pseudomonadati; phylum Pseudomonadota; class Alphaproteobacteria; order Rhodobacterales; family Roseobacteraceae; genus Roseovarius; species Roseovarius sp. MBR-78. Next base: position 219,455 of record NZ_JBEPPX010000003.1, on the reverse strand, counting down.
ATCGACGATCTCAAGCAACAGTTCTCGGTGGTGATCGTCACCCACTCGATGCAGCAGGCCGCGCGCATCAGCCAGAAAACCGCCTTTTTCCACCTCGGCAACCTGGTGGAATACGGCGATACCAACACGATCTTTACCAATCCCCGCGACGAGCGGACCGAAAACTACATCACCGGTCGGACCGGGTAAGGGGCACCGCATGGCGTCGCAGCATATCGTTTCCTCCTTCGATCACGATCTCGAAGCGCTTCAGGCGCGGGTGGTGAAGATGGGCGGCCTTGTCGAGACCGCGACGCGCAACGCGCTCGTGGCACTTGAGACGCACGACCTCGGCCTTGGGCAATCCGTGCGCGCGGGCGATCGGGTGATCGACCGCATGGACGAGGACATCAAATCCGAAGCCGCGCTGGTGCTGGCCCGGCGCGCGCCTGCGGCGGGCGATCTGCGCACCGTGCTGGCGGTGATGACGATGGCCACCCACCTGGAGCGCTGCGGCGATTACGCCAAGAACATCGCCAAGCGCACCACCGTGCTCGCCGACACGGCGCACAGCGCCGATATCCTGTCGGCCTTGCACCGCATGGCCCGCGCGGTCGAGGCGATGCTCTCGGACGCGCTCGACGCCTATATCCAGCGCGACCTTGACAGGGCCGAGGAGGTGCGCGCCCGCGATCTTGACGTGGACCAGATGTATACCACGCTGTTTCGCGCCCTTCTCACCCACATGATGGAAGACCCGCGCAGCATCACCCCCGCCATGCACCTGCATTTCATCGCCAAGAATATCGAGCGTATGGGCGATCATGCCACCTCGATTGCCGAGCAGACGATCTATGTCATCACCGGCGAGATGCCCGACGATGACCGCCCCAAGGGCGACCGGACCGCCCTTGAAAGCAACGATACGGGCGCATCCTGACCCCGCTGACGGGATGCTTTGGCTTCCCCCGCCCGCTTCGCGGCACGGCGGGCCGCCACAATGCCCAAAGACAACCATCCAATAAATTATATTTCTTTTCAGTCGCGTAAAAGAAGCCAGCCATTGGGTTGAACTTCCCATTCAAACACGCTTAGCTCTTCCCGACTGTGGAGGGTTGCGCGCTCATCAGATGATGAGGGATGCGCAACGGTCAAAGGGGGAGAGGCCAGAGTGGTCGTGCGCGCAATCAACGGGCTGAACGAGGTCGTTGGACGAATAATCGTGGTTCTGGCGATCGTTTTCGCGGCCATCATCATTTATGACGTGATCCTGCGTTATGCATTCAACGAGCCGACACGCTGGGCCTTTGATGTGTCCAAACAGCTCTTCGGCTTCTATTTCGTGCTGCTTGGCGGCTATGCGCTGCGCCACAAGGCCCATGTGCGCGTCGATATCGTGACCGAGAAACTGGGGCCCGGCTGGCAACGGATCGCGGACCTCGTCGGCTACGTGGTGTTTTTCTTTCCTTTCACCTGGGTGTTCCTCACCCGCTCATGGGAATTCGCGTCGCGGTCCTGGGCACAGGGAGAGGTGACATACGGCGCCATCCAGATGCCGGTATATCCCTTGAAAATGGCGATGTGCGTGGCCGCCGGTCTGTTGCTGCTCCAGGGCATTGCCGAGGTTCTCAAGATCGTCCTTGACCGGCAGGAGGCCGCCGAATGACCCCCGATCTGATTGCCGTCGTGATGTTCGGCCTGCTGCTGGTTGGCCTCTTTCTCGGGCATCCGCTGGCCTTTGTGCTGGGCGGCACCGCCGTTCTGACCGCGATCATCGCGGGCAAGCCGATGGTGCTGGGCATCGTCATCAACCGGATTTTCGGCGATGTGCTGGACAATTACACCCTGATCGCGATTCCGCTGTTTGTGCTCATGGCGCGATTTCTATCGGATTCGGGCGTCACCGACCGAATGTTCGAAACCCTGCGCCTGATGCTCAGCCAGGTGCGCGGCGGGCTGGCGCTGGCGGTGGTGTTCATCTCGATCCTGCTGGCGGCGACGACCGGCATCATCGGTGCCTCGATCACCGTCATGGGGGTGATGGCCCTGCGCCCGATGCTGAAATACGGCTATGCGCCCTCGCTCACTGCAGGCGTGATCGCGGCCTCGGGCTGTCTTGGCATTCTGATTCCGCCCTCGATCATGCTGATCCTAATGGCCAGCTATTCGCCGCTCTCGGTCGGCGAGCTGTTTGCCGGCTCGATGATCCCCGGCGTGCTTCTGGGGCTCAGCTATGCGCTTTACGTCTATATCATCTCGGTGCTGCGGCCCGATCTCGCCCCGGCGGTGGAATCCGATGAAAAGGTCGGGCGCGCGGCGCTGATGCGAATGCTGGCGCTCGAGGCGCTGCCGCCGCTGGTGCTTATCTTCGGCATTCTCGGCTCGCTTCTGGCCGGTATCGCCACCGCAACAGAGGCCTCAGCCATCGGCGCGGCGCTGGCGCTCTTGATCGTGATCGCGCGCGGGCGGTTCCGGCTCGACACCTTCTACGGTGCCATGATCGAGACCGGGCGCACCTCGGCGATGATCCTTTTCATCGTGGTTGGGGCCACCGCCTTTACCGGGGTGTTCAACATCACCGGGGGCCTGCGCGCCACGCAAGAGCTTATCCGCACGCTCGACATGGAGCCGTGGATGCTGATCACCATGATGATGGTGATCGTGTTCATCCTCGGGGCGTTCCTCGACTGGACCGGGATCGTGTTGCTGTCCTTCCCGATTTTTCTGCCGATCATCCAGGAAATGCCCGATGTGAACCTGCTATGGTTCGTCGTGCTGATGGCGGTGGTGCTGCAAACCTCGTTCCTGACACCGCCTTTCGGCTATGCGCTCTTTTACCTGCGCGCCATCGCACCAAGCGATTTGCGCACGGGCTCGATCATCCGTGGCGTGCTGCCGTTCATCGCGCTTATCATCGTGATGTGCATCCTCGTCGCTGTGTTTCCGGCGCTGGTCACCTGGCTGCCGGATGTTCTTTACACCAAGTAACCTTAACCATGGAAAAGGGAGATACCATGACCATCAAGGCATATATCCTCGCGGCAGGCGCCGCGACAGCACTGGCCGGGCAGGCCGTTGCACAGGAAAGCTGGACCATGACCACCACATGGCCATCCTCGCTGGAACTGATCGAAACCGACAAGCATTTCGTCGATCTGGCCAACAAGCTGACCAAGGGCGAATTGAGCATCGAATTCTTCGAGGGCGGCTCGCTCGTGCCCTCGGGCGAGGTGTTCGGCGCGGTCGAATCGGGCACCATTCAGGCGGGGGCCGACTGGCCGGGTTACTGGGCCGGGCGCGATTCGGCCTTTTCGCCGCTGGCCACCACGCCGAGCCTGTTCAACGCGGTCGATTACGTGAACTGGATCCAGCAATGGGGCGGGGCCGATCTCTATAACGAGATCTACGGCAACTTTAACATGGTCTACCTGCCCTATGGCGTGACCAACAACGAATCCGGCTTTCGCACCAACGAGCCGATCCGCAACCTCGCGGATCTGCAAGGCAAGCGCCTGCGCCTTTCGGGGCTGGAGCAGGGCAAGCTTCTGGAACGTCTCGGCGGCAACCAGGTCTCGATGGCGGGCGGCGAAATCTATCAGTCACTTGAACGCGGCGTGATCGACGGGGCAGAGTTCTCGACCCCCAATGTCGATTGGTCGGGCGGCTTTCAGCAGGTCACCAAGTATTGGGCAACGCCGGGCTGGCACCAGTCGGCCTCGGTCTTTGGCGTGATGATCAACAAATCCGCCTGGGACGCGCTTGATGCCGAGACGCAGGAGAAACTGCAAATCGCCGCTGATGCGACGCTCTTGTGGTCGCTCGCCTTCACCGAAAAGCGCGCCACCGAGGCCTATGCCAAGTTCGACGACGCGGTAGAGATCAACCGCTATGACGACGAGACGCTGGCCCGCGTTCAGGAAATGGCCAACGAGGTGATCGTAGAGACCGCCTGCGCCAACCCCAACTCGGCCAAGGTCTATCTCAGCATGGTCGAATATCTCAACGACTACGCACAATGGCGCGATGCCTCGGCCCCGTTCAACCTTGGGCGCACGCCCAACGGGCCGGATGCCGAAGCCCTGCGCGCCTGCGTCAACTAACCCCGGCACCGCCTGACACAACGAACGGAATGCCCGCCGGAAACGGCGGGCATTTTTCGTGTCATCCCCTGTCGGATCACGTCTGCATAGAGCGCCGCCGCTCGCAGGCCGGTTCAGCACCGGTGCGCGCGGCTCACCCCCGCTCCGCCGCCTTGGCATCCGGCAGGGGCAGGGCGGGGGCGGTCTCGGGGGCCAGTTCCTCGAAATCGAAATTGTCGAGTCGGCGCGCGCGGCGGCCGGCCTTGTCGGCGGAGATCCTGATCTCCGAGACATCCTTGGCCGCTTGCGTGAAATGTCGGTCGAGGTTCTCCACCCGCGCGCCCAGCCGCTCGACATCGCCGAAAAGCAGCCCCAATTCCCGCCGGATCGCGCCTGCCTGTTCGCGCATCCTGGCATCCTTGAGGATCGCGCGCATGGTGTTGAGCGTGGCCATGCAGGTGGTGGGCGACACGATCCAGACCCGCGCGGCAAACCCGTCGCGCACGACCTCGGGGAAATTGGCGTGCAACTCGGCATAGACCGCCTCCGACGGCAGGAACATCAGCGCGCCGTCGGCGGTTTCGCCGTCGAGGATGTATTTCTCGGATATGTCCTTGATATGCTTGCGCACGGAGGCGCGCAGATAGCGCGCCGCTGCGGCCAACTCGCCCTCGCTGGTGGCGCGGCGCAGCGCCTCGTAGGCCTCCAGCGGGAATTTGCTGTCGATGGCAATCGGCCCCGGCGGATTGGGCAGGTGGATGAGGCAATCGGCGCGGCGGCCGTTCGAGAGCGTCGCCTGAAGGGTGTAGCTGTCCGAGGGCAGCGCCTTGGTGACGATATCGGTGAGCTGGATCTCGCCAAAGGCCCCGCGCGTCTGCTTGTTGCTGAGGATATCCTGTAGGCTCAGCACATCGCCCGACAGTTTGGTGATGTTGTCCTGCGCGCGGTCGATGGCTTGCAGGCGCTGTTGCAAATCGCCCAAAGATTGCGCGGTGCGCCGGGCAGAGCCTTGCAGGTTCTCGGTCATCTGGCCCGCGACCTCGGCGAGGCGTTTTTCCATCAGTTGCAGCATGTGCGATTGCGCCGCCGCCTGTGCCTCGGAGACGTGGTTGAGGCCACCCGCAAGCTGATGCTGCCCGTCCGAGAGCCCTTGCACCCGCGCCCCAAGCTGCACCATCTGCTGCGCCAGCGGCTCGGCCATCCGCGCCGAGCGGTTGGCGGCGCGCAGCCCGAGCAGGAGCAACAGAAGGATCAGCAAAAACGCCGTCCCGCCGATCAGCGCGGCAAGGGTGAGCGGCTCGGAGGTATCGAGCGCATAGGGACCGATCTGGATCATGTGCGCCCGAAAAGCCGCTCGATATCCGACAGTTGCAATTCCACATAGGTGGGCCGCCCGTGGTTGCACTGGCCAGATTGGGGCGTGCGCTCCATCTCGCGCAAGAGCGCGTTCATCTCCTCGGCGCTCATCCTGCGGCCCGAGCGGACCGAGCCGTGACAGGCCATGCGCGACAGCACCGCGTCGATGCGCGCCCTGAGCGCCCCGCTCGCGCCCGCGTCGCGCAACTCGTCGAGGATATCGCGCAGGAGCGCCCCGGCGTTGACCTCGCCCAAAAGCGCCGGGGTCTCGCGCACGGCGAGACTTCCCGGCCCGAACGTCTCGATCACAAGGCCGAGCGTGGCCAGTTCCGGGGCGTGTTCCATCAGCCAGGCGCAATCGCCCTCGGGCAGGTCGACGATTTCGGGGATCAGCAGCGCCTGCGCCGCGATGCCGCTCTCGGCCTGCGCCTTGAGACGCTCGTAAACCAGCCGCTCGTGCGCGGCGTGCTGATCGACGATGACCATGCCGGTTTCGGTCTGGGCGACGATGTAATTCTCGTGGATCTGCGCGCGGGCCGCGCCAAGGGGCAGGGCGGTGGCCGGGGTTTCTTCGGCCTCTTGCGGGGTGGGCTCAACCCGTCCGCTCCACGCCCCGGCGATCTCGGCAAAGCCCGGTGCCTGCGCCTGATAGGCAAGGCTGCGCGCCTGCGCCGAGGGGCGATCCATCTGGTAGGGCTGCGCGTGCACCGGCGCGCGGAACGCCCCCAGCGTGGCCCCCGCCACGGTCGAGGAGGCGCGATGCCCCGCCTCGGCCAGTGCGTGACGCAGGGCCGACACGATCAGGCCGCGCGCAAGGCCGGGATCGCGGAATCGCACCTCGGCCTTGGCGGGATGCACATTCACATCCATCAGCCGTGGGTCGCAGTCGAGAAACAGCGCCGCCGCCGGGTGCCGGTCGCGCGCGAGAACGTCCTGATAGGCGGCGCGCAGCGCCCCGCCGAGCATCCGGTCGCGCACCGGGCGGCCATTGACGAAGAGATATTGCGCCACCGCCGCGCCGCGCGAATAGGTCGGCAGGGCGGCATAGCCCGAAAGGCGCAACCCCTCGCGCGTCGCGTCGATCCGCAGCGCGTTATCGGTAAATTCGCGCCCCATGATCCGGGCGAGCCGGTCGGAGAGCGCATCGAAAAGATCGCCGGTCTCGGCCTCGGCGCGAAAACTCACGCGCCCCTCGCCGCCGCCCGAGACATCGCGCAGCGTGACCGCGACGCGGGGTGCTGCCATGGCAAGGCGCTTGACGGTATCGGAAATCGCCTGCGCCTCGGCCCGCTCGGAGCGCAGGAACTTCAGCCGCGCGGGCGTGGCGTAAAAGAGATCGCGCAGCGTGACCGTGGTGCCGGGGCCGCGCGCGGCGGGCTTTACCGCGCCCAACTGCCCGCCCGCGACGGTGATTTCCGCCGCCTCATGGCCCTCGGCGCGCGACGTGATCGTGAGCCGCCCCACGGCCCCCAATGATGGCAGCGCCTCACCGCGAAAGCCGAAGGAATGGATGTCGAGCAGGTCGCTGCCGTCGATCTTGGAGGTGGCGTGCCGCGCCAGCGCCAGCGGCAGATCCTCGGGCGCGATGCCGCAGCCATCATCGGTGATGCGGATGAGCGTCTTGCCACCATCCGCCACCGCCACCTCGATCCGGGTGGCCCCGGCGTCGAGCGCGTTTTCCACCAGCTCCTTGACCGCAGAGGCCGGGCGTTCGACCACCTCACCGGCGGCGATGCGGTTGATCGCGGCCTCGTCAAGCTGGCGGATGCGCGGGGCGGCGGTGCTTATATTGGGGGCGGGTATGTTCATGCAACAATACCTAGCATGGCAAGGGCCGATTCTGCCAGTGGCCCGCGCATCAAAAAACCCCGGACGCGAACGTCCGGGGCCGGTCTCTAAGGGCTGACAGGAAGGAGGAGGATCAGCCCTTGGAGAATTCGGGATAGGCCTCCATGCCCAGTTCCGACATATCAAGGCCGTTGATTTCCTCTTCCTCGCCCACGCGGATGCCCATGGTCGCCTTGAGGACGAGCCAGACCACCGCCGAGGCGACAAAGACAAACCCGCCGATGGCCGCGATGCCGAGGATCTGCGTGGCAAAGCTCGCGTCCGCGTTGTAGAACGGCACCGCCAGCGTGCCCCAGACACCGGCGATCAGGTGCACCGGGATCGCGCCCACCACGTCGTCGATCTTCATCCGGTCGAGCATCGGCACGGCGACGACCACGATCACCCCGCCAATGGCCCCGATCCAGAGCGCGCCAAAGAGGGTGGGTGCCAGCGGCTCGGCGGTGATCGATACCAGACCCGCGAGCGCGCCGTTGAGCACCATCGTCAGGTCGGGCTTTTTATACATCACCTGCGTGAGGATCAGCGCGGTCACGGCACCGGCGGCGGCGGCCATGTTGGTATTGGCGAAGATGCGGCTGACATCCGTCACATCGCCCACGGTGCCCATGGCAAGCTGCGAGCCGCCGTTGAAGCCGAACCAGCCCAGCCACAGGATGAACGTGCCAAGCGTGGCAAGCGCAAGGTTCGAGCCGGGCATCGGGATGACGCGGCCTTCCCTCGAATACTTGCCGATGCGCGGCCCGAGGATGAGTGCGCCCGCCAGCGCCGCGAAACCGCCCGCCGCGTGAACCAGAGTGGAGCCCGCGAAATCGGCGAAACCCGCCTCCGAAAGCCAGCCGCCACCCCACTGCCACGACGCCTCGATGGGATAGAGCACGCCGGTCAGCACCACGACGAAGATCAGGAACGGCCACAGCTTGATCCGCTCCGCCAGCGTGCCCGACACGATCGAGGCGGTGGTGGCGCAGAACATCAACTGGAAGAAGAAATCCGACCCGACAGAGGCATAATCGAGCGAGGCCGCCGCCGCCTCAAGCCCCACCGGCTCCAGCGCGGTGATCGAGAACCACGGCCCCATCACGCCCGCGATCCACCAGCCATCGCCGGGATACATCAGGTTGAACCCGATCAGCCAATACATGATCGCGGCGATGGAAAAGAGCGCGATATTCTTGGTGAGCTGCATGGTGACGTTCTTGGACCGCACCAGCCCGGCCTCCAGCATGGCAAAGCCCGCCGCCATCCAGAACACCAGAAAGCCGCCGATCAGGAACAGCAGCGTGGTAAAGATATAGGGGTTGATATCGGGTGCGGCCTCTGCCGCCTCTTGCGCCATGCCCATCGAGGGCAGCGCCATGAGGCTCGCGGCAAGACCGAGTTTCAGTGTCGCGTTCATCTTTTTGTCCTTTCCTTCGCGCGCTCTTACAGCGCGTCCTCGTTGGTCTCGCCCGTGCGCACGCGCAGGGCCTGTGCGATGTCGAGCACGAAAATCTTGCCGTCGCCGATCTTGCCGGTACGTGCGGCGGTGGCGATGGTTTCGACCACCTGATCGGCCATCGCCGCCGTGACGGCCACTTCGAGCTTGATCTTGGGCACGAAGTTCACGGCATATTCGGCCCCGCGATAGATCTCGGTATGGCCCGATTGTGCACCGAAGCCCTTGATCTCGGTAACCATCATGCCGCGCACCCCGATGCCGGTGAGCGCCTCGCGGACCTCCTCGAGCTTGAATGGTTTGATCGTCGCGATGATGAGTTTCACGTTGTCCCCTTTCGCTTGGTCGCGCGCGTCCTGCGTGCGCTTTGCAGGTGCAGCAAAATCGCTCTGCCCCGGATCGCAAAGGGAATTGCGGGCCGTTGGGGGCTCTGCGCCGGGGGGGGCGTCCAATATTTGTGCAAAATCTTCGGGTTGCTGGTATTATGGGCAGAATGAGGATGCGTCGGGGGCGCGTCGGGGCCTCTACATTCCGTTGGCCCTGCGCTAGACTGGGCACGGACCGACAGGCAGACAGGGCCGGGCAGGGCAGGCATGGGCAATTCAGGACGACGCAAACCGCCGCTGGCGGCACCAAAACGCACAACCGGCGGCAGCGCGCGCAAGGCCAAGGCCCGCGCGCCACGTCGCCGCGCGCGGTCGCGCAACCCGCTGGTGCGACTTGTGCGCGCGGTGCTGGGGGGCATCTGGCGCCTGGTCTGGGGTGTGGGCTGGCGCGTGGGCGTGGCGGTGTCGCTCGTCCTCGCGCTGGCCGTGGCCTATACCTATACCACGCTACCCGCCTATCAGACACTCATCGACGGGCGCGCGCGCGGCTCGGTCACGCTTCTGGATCGCGATGGCGAGGTGTTTGCCTGGCGCGGTCATCAATTCGGCGGCATCGTCACGGCGGACACGGTTAGCCCGCATCTGAAAAACGCCGTGATCGCCACCGAGGATCGCCGTTTTTACCTGCATCCCGGCGTGGACCCGATCGGCATCGCCAGCGCCATCCGCATCAACCTGCGCGAGGGGCGCGGGCCGCTCGAGGGTAATGGCGGCTCGACCATCACGCAGCAAACCGCGAAATTGCTGTGTTTCGGCGAAGACTATGACGAGACCCGCTGGCAGAGCGAGGCCGAGTATGTCGCCTATTGCCGTCAGTCTTCGATCTGGCGCAAGCTGCGCGAGGCGGTCTATGCGCTGGCGATGGAGGCGAAATTCGCCAAGGACGAGATCCTGACCATCTACCTCAACCGTGCCTATCTCGGGGCGGGGGCCTATGGGGCAGAGGCGGCGGCGCAGCGCTATTTCGGCAAATCGGCGGCGACGCTCAACGCCGCCGAGGCGGCGATGATCGCGGGGCTTTTGACCGCGCCCTCGACGCTCGCGCCAACGGCCAATCTGGAGCGCTCGCAGAATCGCGCCTCGGTGGTCGTCGGGCTGATGCAGCGGCAGGGCTATCTGAGCGATGAGCAGGCCAGCGCCGCACTGGCCCGCCCGGCGCGCCTCTCGGAGGCGGCAGAGCGCAAGGCGGGCGGTTATTTCGCCGATTGGGTGATGGGGGCGGGGCCGGAATTCCTGACCCGCGATACCACCGAGGATGTCATCATCCGCACCACGCTTGACGCGCGCATCCAGCGCGCGGCGGAGGCGGCGATGAAAACGGTCTTTGCCGACAAGGTGCGCGACGGCTCCAAGGCGCAGGCGGCCATCGTGGTGATGAGCGCCGACGGCGCCGTGCGTGCGATGGTCGGCGGGCGCGACACCACCGCCATCGGGGCGTTCAACCGCGCGATCATGGCCAAGCGGCAGACCGGCTCGGCGTTCAAGCCCTTCGTCTATGCCGCCGCCCTCGAGCTTGGCGAGAGCGCCAACAGCGTGGTGGTGGATGAGCCATATTGCCTCGACATTCCCGGCTCGGGCCGCTGGTGCCCCGAGAATTACACCCGCGATTACAAGGGGTCGGTGACGCTCACGCAGGCGCTGGCGCAGTCGATCAACGTGCCCGCGGTCAAGGTCGCGCAGCGCGTTGGGCTCGATACGGTGCGCAAGGTCGCCAGCGATTTCGGCATCGACAGCGATATGGCCGACGGCCCCGCGCTGGCGCTTGGCGCGTCCGAGAGCACGCTTTTGGAAATGACCGGGGCCTATGCGGGCATTCTCAACGGCGGCTCGTCGGTCACGCCCTTCGGGATGACCGATCTGCGGCTTCTGGGCGAGGACAGGCCCCTGATGGCCCGCGAGACCGGCATCGGCGAACGGGTGATTCGCGAAAGCGCCGCGCGCGAGCTGGTCTGGATGATGAGCCGCGTGGTCGAGGATGGAACCGGACGGCGCGCCCGCCTGCCGGGGCGCGAGGTGGCGGGCAAGACCGGCACCACGCAGGCCGCGCGCGACGCGTGGTTTTTGGGATTTACCGCCGATTACGTGGCCGGGGTCTGGATGGGCTATGACGACAACACGCCGCTGACCGGCGTCACCGGCGGCGGCCTGCCCGCCGAAATCTGGCGCGAGACGATGCTGCGCGTGCACGAGGGGCTGGAGCCCAAACCCCTGCCGATGCAGCGCCCCGCGCCTCAGCCCGCCACCGCGACTGCGCCGCCGCCGCGCCGTCGCGCGCCGGGACCAATCGGCAACCCGATCGAGACCATCTTGCGCAGTATTTTCGGGAATTGAGGCGCGGTCGGGGGAACAGGGGCGCGACCGGGGCTAGCCCGCCTGTTTCAGGTGGTTGATAAGCGCGTCGATATCGCCGTTGCGCTGGTCGAGCATGGCTCCGATCTCGGTGCGCTCGGTCAGCCGCAGGCTGATGCCCTCGATCACCATGTCAAAGAACCGGTCCTGCCCCGAGCGGTCGGAGACCAGAAAGCTCACCTCGAAGGGGGACTGACCGGGCAGATAGGCTATCGAACGCACCTCGTGCCAGGATTTGACCTCGCGCACATCCTTGACCTCGATCTTGCCACCGGCGAACTCGTTGAACCGCTTGCCATATTTGCGCGCGACATAGCCACGGAACGCGTCCGTATAGGCGCGAAGCTGCGCGCTGGAAACGCGGTTGGCATCGGCGCCAAGCGTCGAGCGCGCGATGATCGGCACATCGCCGTAGCGCGAGAAGATCCGCTCGAAGCCCACCACCATGCGCGACAGCGGTTGGCCAGAGGCGATCACCTTGTTGATATCGCGCACCACCTGGTCGATCAGCGCGCGGGCGCGCGCCTCGGTGAGCGCAAGCGCCGGCCGCGGCAGCGCGCCGAGGCCAAGTGCGGCCAGCCCGGTCGTGAGCACGAAACGGCGTGTCGGGTTATTCGGCATCTGCATTCTCCACCTCCGTTGCCGCGGCGGCAGCGCCACCCCCGGCACTATCATAGGGATCGGTGTAGCCCGCCCCCGCCGTGCCGCCAAGTTTGAACCGGCGGTTCTGAAGATAGATCGAGCGCGACAGGGCATAGCTGTCCTCGCTCTCGTAAAGGATCTGGTCGATCGTATCCGAGAATCGCTCGCGCCGCGACAGGCCCGAGGCGACGCCGGCGGCGGTGCCGATGAGGCTCTCGGGGGACTCGACCAGGTAGGTGAGCGGGTTGGTGAACAGGTCGACGAAATAGCCAAAGGTGCGCCGCGTCGTGGACGGCCCCAGCACCGGCAATTCGATATAGGCCCCCTCGCGCGCGCCCCAGACATGCAGCGTTTCGCCGAAATCGGTGTTGGTGGGGGCGGCCATGCCCATCTCGCTGGCCGGGTCGAAGATGCCGCCAATCCCTACGGTGGTATTGACCACCAGCCGCGCGCTGTCCTGGAACACGCCGCGCATGTTGAGCTGAAGAAGGTTGTTCACGATATCGGCAGGCAGCGACAGGTTCTCGGCAATCCGCACCACGCCGGTCTCGATATCGTCGGGCACCACGCTGGTATAGCCCTTGGAGACCGGCCGGATCAGCGCCCGGTCAAGCCCGCGGTTGAACTCGTGCATATTGCGGTTCTCGCCCTCGTAGGGGTCGAATATGTCGCGTGTGGCACCGGGATCTTGCGTGGCGCAGCCTGCAACCAGCATCATCGCGGATACAAGAACCGCAGGCAGGGCGCGGCGGGAACGGGGGAGAACGGGTGCGTGCACGGTAAAATCCAAATCCTGAGTCGGCTGTATAGTGTCATAGCCCATCGTCGCCGCAAACCCACCCCATCACCATAACCGCTCACATTCCTGTGGCAGAATGGCGACAGGCGCGCCGGGGCTTTTCATTGCCCGCCGCCGCCGCTAGCGTCGGGGCAATGCGCGCCACAGGAGAGAGAGCCATGAGCCAGTTCGAGAAAACGCTTGCCACAATGGGCGTGAGCCTGCCCGACGCCCCCGCCCCGGCGGCCAATTACGTGCCCTGGGTGAGGGTGGGCGACATGCTCTACGTCTCGGGCCAGATCGCCAAGGAGGGCGACCGCCTGCTGACAGGCAAGCTTGGGGCCGATATGGATGTAGCCGCCGGGGCCCATGCCGCGCGGGCCTGCGCGATTGCCCTTCTGGCGCAGGTCAAGGCCGCCTGCGATGGCGATCTTGACCGGCTACTGCGCGTCGTGCGCCTCACCGGCTTCGTCAATTCCACGCCCGAATTCACCGAGCAACCGCAGGTCATCAACGGCGCGTCCGATTTTCTTGGCGAGGCGCTGGGCGAGGCCGGACAACATGCCCGCGCCGCCGTCTCTGCCGCGTCGCTGCCCTTTGGTGTCGCGGTCGAGATCGACGGGATTTTCCAGATCCGATGAGCGCATTGCCACAGGCCTTCCTGCGCAGGCCGCTTGCGCATCGTGCCCTGCATGATGTGGCCGAGGGCCGCCCCGAAAACTCGCGCGCCGCGATCCGCGCGGCCATTGCGCATGGCTACGGGATCGAGATCGACCTCCAGGCCAGCCGCGATGGCGCGGCGATGGTGTTTCACGATTACGACCTCGGGCGGCTCACGCCCGAGACCGGGCCGCTGCGCCAGTGCGACGCCGCCACGCTGGCGCAAATTCCGCTCCGGGGCGGGGATGAGGGCATCCCGGCGCTGCCCGAAATCCTAGGCCTTGTGGCGGGGCGCGTGCCGCTGCTGATCGAGATCAAGGACCAGCACGGCCAGATGGGCCGGACCGATGGCACGCTGGAGCACGCCACGGCAGGGGCGCTGGCGGGTTATGACGGGCCGGTGGCGGTGATGTCGTTCAACCCCCATATGATGATCGAGATGGCGGCGCGCGCGCCCGATGTGCCCCGTGGCATCGTCACCTGCGCCTATAGCCCGGAGGATTGGCCGCTCTTGCGCGAAGAGACCCGCGCCCGGCTGCGCGCCATCTCCGATTATGCGGCGGCGGGGGCCAGCTTTGTCAGCCATGACGTGACCGACCTTGCCAATCCGCGGCTGGCAGAGTTGCGCGGGGGCGGCGCGGCGATCCTGTGCTGGACGGTGCGTTCCGCCGAGGTCGAGGCCGAGGCCCGAAAGGTGGCCGATACCATCACCTTCGAGGGATACCTGCCCGATATCCCGGCTTGATGCGCGCGACCGGCGCGCCAGATACCACCCAGGCCGCAGCAACAAGGGCAACCGGCAGCATGGACGAGACCGCGCTTTCCATCACCGCGCATGACAGCATCCACGCCATCGGCGCAGAGGTCTGGGATGCCTGCGCCTGCCCCGAGGCAGCAGGTGGCGGGCGACCCGACGACCCGTTCACCACGCACCGCTTTCTCGCGGCGCTGGAGGATAGCGGCTCGGTCGGTCCCGGCTCCGGCTGGCGGCCGCATTACCTGACGGTCGAGCGCGCGGGCGAGGTCATCGCCTGCGCACCGCATTACCTCAAATCCCACAGCCAGGGCGAATATATCTTCGATCACAACTGGGCCCATGCCTATGAGCGCGCGGGCGGGCGCTACTATCCCAAGGCGCAGATCGCGGTGCCGTTCACGCCGGTCACCGGGCGGCGGCTTCTGGTGCGCCCCGGTTTCAATGAGGCAGGCCGCGCGGCGCTCTTGCAAGGCGCGACCCTGCTGGCGGAGCGCAGCGGGCTGTCCTCGCTGCACATCACCTTTTGCACTGGGGCAGAGGCAGAGACCGGGGCGGCGGCGGGGCTCTTGCCGCGCCAGACCCAGCAATATCACTGGCAGAACCGGGGCTATGGCCGGTTCGATGATTTCCTTGCCGATCTGGCCTCGCGCAAGCGCAAGACCATCCGCAAGGAACGCGCCCGCGCGCAGGGCTTTGGCGGCGAGATCGTGACGCTGTCGGGCGGCGATCTGCGCTCTGAGCATTGGGAGGCGATGTGGGGCTTCTACCTCGATACCGGCGCGCGCAAATGGGGCACGCCCTACCTCACGCGGGCGTTTTTCGAGATCGCACAAGAGCGCCTGCGCGACGATGTGCTGATGGTGCTTGCGCTGCGCGAGGGCCGCGCGGTCGCGGGCGCGCTCAACCTGATCGGGCGCTCGGCGCTCTTTGGCCGATACTGGGGCTGCATCGAGGATCACCCCTGCCTGCATTTCGAGCTGTGCTATTACCGGGCCATGGACTTCGCCATTGAATCGGGGCTGCAAAGGGTAGAGGCTGGCGCGCAGGGCGAGCACAAGCTCGCGCGCGGCTACCTGCCCCGGCCCATCCACTCGCTGCACTGGCTGCGCGATCCGGGCTTTGCCGAGGCGGTGGCGCAATATCTCGACGCCGAGCGCGCCGCCATCCGCGACGAGATCGAGGTGCTCACCGGCTACGGCCCCTTCCGCAAGACCGATATGGAGGATCACGAATGACCGAGAAACTGAGCGACACCGCCCGCAAGACCACGCTTGCGCCGCTGCTGGAAAACGGCTGGGCGATGGTCGAGGGGCGCGACGCCATCGCCAAGACCTATAAATTCGCCGATTTCGCCGATGCGATGGGCTTCATGACCCGTGCGGGCATCTGGGCCGAGAAATGGAACCACCACCCGGAATGGTTCAACGTCTACAACCGCGTCGAGGTGACTCTCTCGACCCATGACGTGGGGGGCCTGAGCGCGCTCGATGTCAAGCTCGCACGCAAATTCGACGGCCTCGCGGGCTGAGGCGGCGGAAATGGGTATTTAGGCCAAGAAGAAACCCGGTGCGGCTTCTTCTTGGTTAAAATACCCAAACTCCGTGCGCGCCGTCAGAGCGCCGCGAGCAGCGCCTCGCCGCCCGAGATCTCGCAGGTGCCGGGGCTTTCCTCGACATGCAGCACGGTGACCTTGCCATCCTCCACCGCCATCGCGTAGCGCTTCGAGCGCCCGATCAGCCCCGCCGGGGGCGCGTCGAAATCCATGCCGATGGCCTTGGTAAACGCGCCCTGCGGATCGCCGAGCAGGGTGATCCCGGCCTCGGTCGCACCGGTCGCCTCGCCCCACGCTTTCATTACGAACGGGTCATTGACGCTGAGGCAGATGATCTCGTCCACGCCCTTGGCGTCGAAACCGGCCTTGGTGCGGATGAAACTTGGCACATGCGCCACCGAACAGGTGGGCGTAAACGCTCCCGGCACCGCAAAGATCACCAATTTGCGCCCCTTGCTCAGCGCTGAGACGCTGACCGCCTCGGGCCCGTTCTCGCCAAGTTTCAACAGCTCTGCCTCGGGCAGGGTGTCGCCGGTGGATATGGTCATGGTCGCGTCCTTTCTCCTGTCGCGTTGTCGTTTGATGTAACCATATTGCGGTGCTAGGCAAGGTGCCACGGCAAAAGAGCACGAGGGGGCGGGCATGGCGCATGTGGTGGTGATCGGCGCGGGGCAGGCGGGGGCCTCGCTGGTGGCGCGGTTGCGTGGGCAGGGGTTTGACGGCGCGATCACGCTTCTGGGCGAGGAGCCGGTGCCGCCCTATCAGCGCCCGCCGCTCTCCAAGGCCTACCTGCTGGGCGACATGGCGCTGGAGCGGCTGTTTCTGCGCCCCGCGCAGTGGTATGACGAGGCCGGGATCGACCTGCGCCGGGGCACCCGCGTGACCGCGATCGACCGCGCCGCGCGCGAGGTGGTGATGGGCGAGGCGCGGCTGGCATATGACACGCTGGTGCTGGCCACCGGCGCGCGCCCGCACCGCCTGCCGCCCGCGATGGGGGGTGATCTGGGAGGCGTGCATGTGGTGCGCAGCCTCGCGGATGTCGATGCGCTGGCACCGGGCGTGGTGGCGGGGGCGCGGCTGCTGATCGTGGGCGGCGGCTATATCGGGCTGGAGGCGGCGGCGGTGGCGGCAAGCCGCGGCATGAAAGTGACCCTGATCGAGATGGCCCCGCGCATCCTCGGGCGCGTGGCCGCCCCCGAGACTGCCGATTATTTCCGCGCGCTGCACGCCCGCCACGGCGTCGATATCCGCGAGGGCGTGGGGCTGGAGCGCCTGCTGGGCGAGGGCCATGTGCAGGGCGCGCGCCTCAGCGATGGTAGCGAGATCGCCGCCGACATGGTCATCGCCGGGATCGGCGTGACCCCCGATACCACGCTGGCCGAGGCGGCGGGGCTGGCAATCGACAACGGCATCGCGGTGGACGCGCAGGGCCGCAGCTCTGATCCTTTGATCTGGGCTGCGGGCGATTGCGCATCGTTTCCATACGGGGGCGGGCGGCTGCGGCTTGAGAGCGTGCCCAACGCCATCGACATGGCAGACTGCGTGGCCGACAACATCCTTGGCGCGGGGCGCGACTATGTGCCGAAACCGTGGTTCTGGTCGGATCAATACGATGTGAAATTGCAGATCGCCGGGCTGGGCGCGGGCCATGACCGGATCGTGACGCGGGGCGCGGGCGACGCGGTGTCGTTCTGGTATTACGCGGGCGAGTGTCTGCTGGCGGTGGACGCCATGAACGACCCGCGCGCCTATATGGTGGGCAAGCGCCTGATCGAGGCGGGGCAGAGCGCGGACCCCGCGCGCGTGGCCGATCCCGCCACCGATCTCAAGGCGCTCTTGCGGTGAGGATCATCGGCGGCGCGCATCGGGGCCGGACGCTTGCCAGCGTCGGCAAGGGTGATGCGGCCGCGCATCTGCGCCCCACCTCCGACCGGGTGCGCGAGGCGCTCTTCAACGTGCTGGCGGGCGGCTATGGCGATCCGGTGACGGGCGCGCAGGTGCTCGATCTTTTTGCCGGCACCGGCGCGCTGGGCCTTGAGGCGCTGTCGCGCGGGGCCGAGGCGGTCAGTTTCATCGAGAGCGGGCGCAAGGCGCAGGCCCTCTTGCGCCAGAACATCGCGCTCTGCCGCGCCGAGGCCGAGACGCGCGTATTCCCCGTGGACGCCGGCAAGCCCGGTCCCAACCCCGGCGCGCCGCATGACCTGGTGTTCCTCGATCCGCCCTATGGCAAGGCCCTGGGCGAGGCGGCGCTTGCCGCCGCTTTCAAGGGCGGCTGGATCGCCCCCGGCGCGCTGATCGTCTGGGAGGAAAGCGCCGCCATCACGCCGCCCGAGGGGCTGCGCCTCATCGAGGAGCGCCGCTATGGCGATACGATGATCCGGTTTCTGGAGGCGGGGTAGCGGGATACCGGAAAGCGTCTGCGTCCTGTAAAGGGTTACCCTGCATCATCATCCTTGCCTGATGACTTGGTCAACTCTTTCGCCGCTTGTCCCGGTTTCATCTGGTTCACGATCAAACCCCCGACGATAGCACCGGGAACGGGCATCCCCATCATCGCACCTATCCCGGTTGCGCTAAGAATGATCCCGGTTGGCACGGTTACCTCGACCATATTCTCGGCAGAGGCGTAATGCGCCAGCTTGTGACGCAATAGCCCGCGATATTCCCGCAGCCAAAGCACCAACCGGTCGGCTTGGCCATCTGCAAGCGTGTCACCCGGTTCGGGCAACCCCGCCAACAAAGCAGATAACTTGCCGGTAAACTCGTCAATAAAGGCCAGAACCTCGTCGCGCACTTCGGGTGTCAGGTGGTTCATGCCGCGCACGCTTTCCTTGAAAGCGCCAAGCTGATCCATCAACCCGGCCCCGGCCACCGCCAGCGCATCACGATTGACCGCCACCCGTTGTTGCATCGCTGTTTTGGCGCTATCCGTGACCGGTTGTGGGTCGGCACCTTGGCCCGAGCCTGCATCAGCAGCCCCTTGATATCCTTCCCATATCCCCCGGATCACCGGATTCGCACCCTCTGGCCCTTTCTCCCATGTCTTGGGGTCGATCAGCGCGATTTTTTCCAGCATTTCCCATGTGCGCGCGGCATCGCCCAGCATCGGGCGACCGTCAAGCAGGGCATCGTACCAGTCAATCCAGAACTGCCAGTCTTGCGAATCCGGCGCATCGGCCACCTGTGTTTTAACCCTGCCCCACGCCTCGGCCAGTGGACCCGACCCGTTGGACCAGAGCGTAAGGACGTCTGGCGATTCACCACTCGCCACAAATTCAGCATCCTCTCTGAAAGCTTCCAAAACGCCGACGGCGACAGCGGCGGCGGCAGCGATGGCGGCAGGGGCACCGTGGACGCCGTAGGCGGGGGCGGATGTATCGGCGGCCGCATCCGTAGCGGCATCTGCGGCAGCAACGGCGGCGGCGGGGGCGGCGTGGGCTGCGGGATAGCCGGAGGCAGTGGTGGTGGCGTCGTCGGCGGCGGCGGCAGCGGCAAGCGCCGCTGCGGCCCTGATATCCCCGGTTGGCAATTTGGCGGCAACCGAAGATATCAAAATGCAACGCAAAATCGGTAAAGCTGTCAATTCACGCTCGCGCGCCCACTCTTCACTCAGCACGTCATCCCACCACAGCGGCAGCACCCGCGACGCCGCACGGGACGCGATCCAGACCGCCACCTCGCGCGGCTGATCCTCTAGCCACGCCTTGAGGGTCTCTTCCTCGCTGATATCCGAAACACTCACCATCCCCGCAAACCTTGCCCCGCCCTTGCCCCCAAGTCCAGCGCCCGCCGCGTGAAACCCGGCCCTATGGCAACGGCGTGATCCGGTTTCCCGGCGCGCTCTCGCCCCCCACAAAAGGCCCGGCCCGCGCTGGGGCGGGCCGGGGGGCGTCATTGCTGACGAGGGGGACATCGGGCCTTGTTTTACCAGTCGGTCGGGCCTTTATCGGCGAACTGGTGGACAAGGAAATCAATGAAGGCGCGCACCTTGGGCTGGGTAAATCGCCCCGGCGGGTAGACCGCGAAAATGCCCTGCGTGTCGACCGGCAGATCGGGCATGGCGTCCTCGACCAGCCCTTCGGCCATCGCGCGGGCATAGAGGAACGAGGGCAGATAGGCGATGCCAAGCCCGGAAATCGCCGCATTGAGCAGCGATTGGCCATCGTTGACGCTGAGGCCCCCCGCCGTGCGCACCTGGCGCTTCTCGCCCGAGGGGGCGGTGAGTTTCCACACCGCGTTGCCGCCCTGGCTCGAATAATGCAAGAGCTTGTGCTCGTTGAGATCGTCGATCCGCTCAGGCCGCCCGTATTTCTCGAAATAGGTGGGGCTGGCGATCATCCGGCGCGTCGTCTCGGACAGTTTGCGCGCGCGCAGGGTGCTGTCCTCAAGGTCACCGATCCGCACCGCCATGTCAAAGCCCTCGGAAATCAGCTCTACATAGCGGTTGTTGAGCACCATGTTGACGGTGATATCGGGGAAATCCTCAAGAAACTGGCCAAGGATCGGCGACAGGTGATTGACCCCGAAATCGGTTGCCACCGAGATGCGCAAGAGGCCCGAGGGATCGGACTGCATGGAACTGACCAGCGCATCGGCCTCGCCCGCGTCGTTGAGCACCCGTAGCGCCCGGTCGTAATAGGCAAGGCCGATCTCGGTGGGGCTGACGCGCCGCGTGGTGCGGTTCAGGAGCCGCGCACCGAGCCGCGCCTCGAGCGAGGAGACATGTTTGGACACGGCGGATTTCGAGATGCCCATCTTGCGGGCCGCATCGGTAAACCCGCCCTGATCCACTACGGTGGCGAACGCTTCCATTTCCGTCAGGCGATCCATACTCATACCTCTTCTTCCAGTCAGGTTCCTGTCTGACGGAAAAATCGGGCGCAACTGCGGCGCGTGCCTGACAATATCGGGGTGTTACCGGGATCGTCGCCACACGGGAAACATGGATACACGGCAAATTGAGGTGATCTCGGATCATGTCGGGTTACGATCCGCTCGACTCGGAATCACCTCAAGGAGGATATGCCATGAGACCGCTTTTCGCACTGACCCTTGCCGCCACACTCGCGGCTTTTGCGCCCGCACTGGCGCAGGAAACCCCCGCGCCCGAGGGTGCGGAGGTCTATTTCGTCAATCTCGAGGATGGGGCTGCGGTCACAAGCCCGGTCACGGTGATCTTTGGCCTGAAGGGCATGGGGGTTGCGCCTGCGGGCACCGAGAAGGCGGCGACCGGCCATCATCACCTTCTGGTGGATCGCCCGCCCTTTGGCCAGGGCGAGGGCGGCGCCGAGGAATTGAGCTATGGCCTGCCCGCCGACGACCATCACCGGCATTTCGGCGGGGGCCAGACGCAGGTGACGGTCGATCTCGCGCCGGGACAGCATACGCTGCAACTCGTGCTTGGCGATGCCAACCACGTCCCGCATGATCCGCCCGTCATGTCGGAGGTCATCACCGTCACGGTGAAATGACGCCTCAGAGCGTGGCCGCCAGCCGCGTGCCTTGATCTATGGCGCGTTTCGCGTCCAACTCGGCGGCGACATCCGCGCCGCCGATCACATGCGCGAGGATGCCCTTCTCGGCCAGCGCATCGGCAAGGCTGCGCTCGCTGATCTGGCCCGCGCAGAGCACCACGGTATCGGCCTCGATCACCGTGGGCCGCTCGCGCCCCTCGCCGAAAGAGATATGCAGCCCGCGCGCGTCGATACGCTCGTAATTGACGCCCGCCACCATCTCCACGCCCTTCATCCGGAGCGCGGCGCGGTGAATCCATCCTGTCGTCTTGCCCAGCCGCTTGCCGGGCCGTTCCGCCTTGCGCTGCAACAGGGTCACGGCTCGCGCGGGCGGCACCGGGGCGGGGCCGCCGGGGGCCAGCCCGCCGCGCACATCCGCCGGGTCGCCCACGCCCCATTCGGCACGCCAGAGGGCAATATCCTCGGTCGGGCTCGCCCCCTCATGGACAAGGAATTCCGCCACGTCGAACCCGATCCCGCCCGCGCCCACCACGGCCACGCGGCGGCCGACCTTGGCACGCCCGCGCAGCACGTCGATATAGCTCAGCACGTTGGGGCCGTCCTGCCCCTCGATGCCCGGATCGCGCGGCACCACGCCGGTGGCCACGATCACCTCGTCATAGCCGCTCAGATCATCAGCGGTGACAGCCTGCCCCAACCGCTGCACCACGCCGCTCTCGGCCAGCATGGTCTTGAACCACGCGACCAGCCCGTGAAACTCTTCCTTGCCTGGCACCTGCCGCGCCATGTTGAGCTGACCGCCGATCTCGCCTGCCTTGTCGTAAAGCGTGACGCGATGCCCCCGCCCCGCCGCCGTGATCGCCGCCGAGAGGCCCGCAGGCCCCGCCCCGACAACGGCGATGCGTTTGGGCGCGTCGGTGGGGGTGATGACCAGTTCGGTCTCGTGGCAGGCGCGCGGATTGACAAGGCAGGAGGTGAGCTTGCCCGAGAAGGTATGATCGAGGCACGCCTGATTGCAGGCGATGCAGGGCGCGATGGTCTCGGCGCGCCCCTCGGCGGCCTTGGTCACGAATTCCGCGTCGGCAAGGAAAGGCCGCGCCATCGACACCATATCCGCCACGCCGCCCGCGATCAGATCCTCGCCCACCTGCGGCGTGTTGATCCGGTTTGAGGTGATGACGGGGATGCCCACCTTGCCCATCAGTTTACCCGTGACCCATGCCCAGCCCGCGCGCGGCACGGAGGTGGCAATCGTCGGCACCCGCGCCTCGTGCCAGCCGATGCCGGTGTTGAGGATGCTTGCGCCTGCACGCTCCACCTCCTGCGCAAGCTGCACCACCTCTGCATGGGTGCTGCCCTCGGGGATGAGGTCGATCATCGACAGGCGATAGATCACGATGAAATCGGGGCCGACGGCGGCGCGGGTGCGGCGCACCACCTCGATGGGCAGACGCATCCGGTTCTCGTAAGAGCCGCCCCAGCGGTCCTCGCGCTTGTTGGTGTGGGTCACAAGGAACTGGTTGAGGAAATAGCCCTCCGACCCCATGATCTCGACCCCGTCATATCCCGCCTCGCGGGCGCGCACCGCCGCCGTGACAATATCGGCGATCTGCTTCTCGATCCCATCCTCGTCCAACTCGCGCGGCACAAAGGGCGAAATCGGCGATTTGATCGGCGAGGGGGCGACGCACTCCTTGCCATAGGCATAGCGCCCGGCATGGAGGATCTGCATGGCAATCAGCCCGTCTGCGTCGTGCACCCGGTCGGTGACGACGCGGTGATTGGCGATGTCCTCGGGTGTGAACAGCCCCGCCGCGCCGGGAAACACGCCGCCCTCGCGGTTCGGTGCCATGCCGCCCGTGACCATGAGGCCCACGCCACCGCGCGCGCGAGCGGCATAGAATTCCGCCACCCGGTTCCAGTCGCGCGTCTCCTCCAGCCCGGTATGCATCGACCCCATGAGCACGCGGTTTTTCAGCGTGACATGGCCCAGATCGAGGGGCGCGAGAAGGTGCGGATAGTCGGTCATGGCGTGGCTCCCTTGGCTGGGGTCAGAGTGGCGCAGCGCGGCGCGATTGTCACCGGGGAACGCTGCGTTACCGGGGGGGCTTGGGTATTTGGACCAAGAAGAAACCGGGGGGCGGGGGGCGCGGTCAAACCCACCGCCCCGCATCCATGCGCTGATGCAGCACCCGGAATATCTCCACCGCCTACCCGGTGTCGCGGAATAACACAACGTGGCGACCGACCGAAACCTTTCGACAGGCGGGCAGCACATCGTCGGCGGGTCTTGATGGCGTGCTGTCGTCGCAAAGCCCGACTATCGCGGCGCGGATGGTGTCGAGATAGCCATTGGCCCGGTCACGGCCCCACCGGTCGGCGGAGTAGGTCCAGATGTCGCGCAGATCGGTCTCGGCCTTGCGCGACAGGCGCAGCCGCTTCATGCGGGATGCTTTGCATTCATGTCTGACAGGAAGTCGTCGAAATCGAAACTTTCGTTAAAGCCGCTCTCCTCGTCCTTGATGATCTCGGCGCGCAGGCGGTCGAGCTTTTGTTCAGCCTCCTCCAGCATCCGAAGCCCCGCGCGCACCACGTCGCTGGCAGAATTGTAGCGGCCCGAGGCCACGGCGCGGGCGATGAATTCGTTGAAATGGTCGCTGAGAACGACGGAGGTGTTGCGGGGCATGGGGTATCTCCTTCGGAGGGAAGCATACCAATTATTGGTATCTCTCTCAACCCCGCAGGCCCGGCCCCCTCACTCTTCGCCCTCAACGCGCCCGCGCAGCGCCTTGACCTCGCCGCGCTGTTTCTTGGTCGCCACGCGCTTGCGCTTCTGGTTGGCCGACACCCGCGTCGGGATGCGGCGCTTGGGCTTGATCGTGGCCTGCCGGATCAGCTCTGCCAGCCGCTCGCGCACGATGTCGCGGTTGCGGGTCTGGCTGCGAGTCTCGTCGCATTGCAACACCAGCGCGCCCTCCTTGGTCCAGCGCCGCCCCGCCAGCCGTCTCAGCCGCGTCTTGACCGGGCCGGGCAGGTTGGGCGAGCGTTCCGCCTCGAAGCGCAGCTCCACCGCGCTGGCTACCTTGTTGACATTCTGCCCGCCGGGGCCGGAGGCGCGGATGAACTGCTCGGTCAGTTCCCAATCCTCGATGGCGATTTCGTCGGTGATCCGTAGCATGGGCGGTTCCGGTTAACGGGGTGCGCGCGTCCTGGCGCGAATCGTGCGGTTCGTGCGCTGAACCCTGCGGTTGAAAAGGGCCGCCCCGGTTCGGGACGGCCCTCTCGAAGTTGCGGAGGCGGGCCGGTCAGGCACGCGCCAATCCGGTTGGCTTTCGCCTCGGGGCTGCCCTAGACGGCGGCCTCCCGGACTGTCCCGGCACCTCGCTCCAATACCTCTGATGACACTGGACCACCTCCTTTCGCTTGTTGAAACCTGATCCCAGCGTGCCACAGATCTTGCCATTGTCAAAACAAAATCATGTGGTGCGCGGGAATTTTACCGCAGGATCGTGATTACCCGCCCTGAAGCACCGCCACGCATTGGCGCGGCAGATCGGCCATTGTCAATTCGCGCCGTGGCTTGGGCGCGGGGGCGTTCGGATCGCGCGGCGCGGGCGGCGGCGGGTTGAGGATGTTGCGCACCCATTCCTCTGCCTCGGCACAGCCATCGCCCGGCGGGGGCGCGGCCTGTTCCACGCAACCCGTTGCATTGTCGGGACATTTCAGCCGCACATGGAAATGGTAGTGATGCCCCCACCAGGGCCGCACCTTGCGCAGCCAGGCGCGGTCGCCGGTCTCGTCGCGGCACATCTGCACCTTGGCCCCGGCAAAGATGAAGATGCGCGCGGTGCGCGGGTCTTGCGCGGCGGCCTTGACGATCTCATGATGCGCGCGGGTCCAGTTGCTGTTGGTATAGGCTCCGTTGGCGCGCTGCATGGAGATCGAGGAGATGTTTTCGCGCGCCGTGCGGCTTAGCGTCAGGTCATCGGCGGGGCGCAGCCAGATATCGGCATCAAGCCCCACCTGGTGGCTGGCATGGCCCGACAGCATCGGCCCGCCGCGCGGCTGGCTGAGATCGCCGACGTAAAGCCCGCTCCAGCCCGGCTGCTGCGCCGCCATGCGCGACAGTTTCGAAATAAGATCAATGGTTTCCGGGTGGCCCCAGTTGCGGTTGCGGCTCAGGCGCATGGCCTGCCATGTCGGCCCCGTCTCGGGCAGGGCGGCGCCACCGGCAAGGCAGCCCTTGGCATAGCTGCCATAGGCCGCCGGTGCATGTTCCGAGCCGCGCGCCTGTGCGCCGAAAAGCTGTTTCGCGTGCACGCCCTGCATCGCGGCGGGGATGCTCTGGCTCGACAGGATGCCCGCGCGCGGGGCGGGATCATCGGCCCCCATGCAGCCCGCGAGGGCGAGGGTGGCAAGGATGGAGAGGCGTTTCACGGCGTGCGGTCTCCCTCAGATCTGACCCAGTGTAGCAGAACAAGGCCGATCACGAAAAGCCCGATCACCGGTGCCACGCCGATGCGCGCGCTGCCCGTGAGCGTGGTTACCAGCCCGATGAGCGCCGGGGCGAGAAACGCGGTTGCCCGCCCCGAGAGGCCATAGAGGCCGAAATTCTCGGTCGGGGCGGCAGGGTCGGTGTGGCGCACCATCAGCGTGCGGCTCGCCGCCTGAAGCGTGCCGCCAAGCCCGCCGATGAGCACGCCGCAGCCGAAGAACACCGCGTCGGGCAGGGTGGAGCCGGGGGCCAGCGCTATGCCGAAGATCTGGCTGCGATCCATGCCCACGACGGTGATACAGACCGCCATCAGCCCCCAGATCGCGGCGATGATGACCGGCTTGGGGCCAAAGCGCGCGTCAAACCTGCCGCCCGCCCAACTGAACAGCGCCGCCGAGATCGCGCCGATGATGCCGAAAATCCCCACCGAGGTGATCGACCAGTTGAGCACCAATATCGCATAGGTGCCGCCAAAGCCGTAAAGCCCGTTGAGCGCATCGCGGTAGAGCATCGATGAGCCGAGATAGGTGCTGAGGCTGAGGCGGTGGCGCAGCCCCTTGATGGTCTTGCCCAAAAGCCCGAGCGCCGCGCCGATCCCGCCGCCTGTGCCCGCAGGCCCCGCATCGCGCACCCACAGGAAATAGGGCACCATGAACACCGCGAACCACAGCGCCGTGAACGGCCCGACAAAGCGCGTGCCCTCGCGCGCGGCCGCGTCAAGGCCAAAGGCCGGGTCGAGGCCGATAAGCGTCTTGCCGCTGGGCTGTTCGACAAAGAGGAGCAGCATGATGAGAAGCGACAGCACCCCGCCCGCATAGCCAAAGGCAAAGCCCGATCCCGAGATCGCGCCCACCTCTTCCTCGGTGCCGAGCGAGGGAAGCTGCGAGTTGATGAAGATGAGCGCGTATTCCGCCCCGATGAAGCCGATGCCAAAGGCAAAAAGGCCGAACCACAGGTTCGAGCCATCGGGCACCATGCCCCAGATCGCCGCCGCCCCGACTACATACATCGCAGAGAAGACGATGATCCATGGCAACCGCCGCCCCGTCGTGTCGGCAAAGGCCCCCATGATCGGCGCGCCCAGCCCGATGATGAGCCCGCTCACCGTCAGCCCGGTGGACCAAAGCGCCTGTGCGCGCGCATCCGCCGCCGCCTCGGGCAGGCCGGTGCCGAGATAATATTCCGCCGCGACCGAGGCGAAATACGGCCCGAAAATGAAGGTGATGAGAAGCGTGTGATAGGGCTGGCTCGCCCAGTCGAAAAAGAACCAGCCCCAGATGCGCTTGCGCTGCGAAATCGCTGCCATGCCGTCCCCCGCCCGTTTGACGCGATAAGACAGGCTCGGGCGCGGGCTGGCAAGCTGTTGTTGCGCGGTGGTGGGCGGGATCGTGTTGTGGGATGCGGGGGCGGCAGGCAGCGTGAAGGGGCCGGGCGGTCGGGCGCTCGCGCGGCGGTGCCTGCGGCACCTTAATTCCGCGCGGGGGCCTCATTGCATCATATCGAACAGTAGCGCCGTAGGGTGGGCCCCCCCCCGCGCCCCGCATCGGTCGCTTGACCCCCGCCCTAGCCCTGCATCGGCGGCCAGGGGCGCGCGTCGTCTGCCTCGATCCAGGCGCGCACCCAGCCGGGCAGGGGCGGTGCGGCGAGGTCCGCCTGCCCGAGGGCGGCGAGCACGTCACCCGGCGGCACGATGCCGCCGCGCCCCGTCACCGCGCTGCGATAAAGGATATGGTTCGCGCATTGGCCATCGCGCGACCACATGGATTGCTCGATATACAGGAACCGCGCGTCCCACCCCACCAGCCTTGAGCGCATCTCGACGCGCTCGAACACGCGGATACGGCGGCGGTAGCGCACGCTTGCCCCGGCCATCGTCAGCCCCCAGCGTTTGCGTCGCAGCACCGCTATCAGCCCGACACGCCCCGCCAGCGGGATGCGCCCCAGATCATAGAGCGTGAGCGTGCGCCCGTTGTTCAACTCGCGCCACAGGTCGATATCCCAGGGCAGGCAATAATGCTGCGAGACATGCGTGCCCGTCACCGGTAGGGGCGGCGAATTGCGGTGCTGCCAAAGCTGCCAGAGCATTCGGATCACGGGATACATGGGGGGCGGTCTCCTTTGGGTGCGGGGCGGGCTTGGCAGGGGCGCCGCCCCTCGTCAACCGCGACCGCGCGTCAGGCTTGCGCTCGCGCGGCGGCCCGCATAGGTCTGGGGCAAACCGACAAGAGGGCCGCACCGCCATGCAATCGCTTTTCCAGATCCTGATGCTGCTGCTTGACGTGGCGTGGTTCTTCATCATCGCGCATGTCATCATGTCGTGGCTGATCAATTTTCAGGTGCTCAACCTGCGCCAGCAATTCGTGGCGCAGATCTGGTATGGGCTCAATCGCCTGCTAGAGCCGCTCTATGGCCCGGTGCGCCGCATCCTGCCGCAGATGGGCGGCATTGATCTCGCGCCGCTGGTGGTGCTGATCGGGGTCTATGCGCTCAGAATCGTGCTGGTGAATAACGCGGCGGCGTTTTACTAGGTCGGGGTCTTGTTCACCGAATCTTAGTGTGAAACAGTTCCCCTAATAGCAGACATACAAATCTTGCAGGATCGCCATGCCAAGCGCTGCCACGCTTCTGCGTGATGTCTTCGGGTTCGATGCGTTCCGCCCCGGACAGGAAGAGATCGTCCATACTGTCGCCTCGGGCTGCAACACGCTGGCGATCATGCCGACGGGGGGTGGCAAATCGCTGTGTTTCCAACTGCCCGCGCTGCTGCGCGAGGGGGTGACGGTGGTCATCTCGCCGCTGATTGCGCTGATGCGCGATCAGGTGCGGGGGCTGCGCGCGGCGGGTGTCGAGGCGGGGGCGCTCACCTCGGGCAATACGGACGAAGAGACTGCCGAGGTCTGGGCGGCGCTGGAGGCCGGGCGGCTCAAGCTGCTGTACATGGCACCTGAGCGGCTTGCCTCGGGGGCGGCCCTCGGGATGCTGCGGCGGATCGGGGTGTCGCTCATCGCCGTGGACGAGGCCCATTGCGTGAGCCAATGGGGCCATGATTTCCGCCCCGATTACCTTGCGATAGGCCCACTCCGGCGCGCGCTCGACGTGCCGCTCGCGGCCTTCACCGCCACCGCCGATGCCGAAACACAGGCCGAGATCGTCGAAAAGCTCTTCGACGGCCAGCCGCCGCAGGTTTTCCTGCACGGGTTTGATCGGCCCAATATCCACCTCGCCTTTGCGCCCAAGGACGGGCCGCGCGCGCAGATCATGGCGTTCGCCGCCGCGCGTCGCGGGCAATCGGGCATCGTCTATTGCGGCACCCGCGCCAAGACCGAAGGCCTCGCGCAGGCGCTGTCACAAGCTGGCCACAACGCCTGCGCCTATCACGGCGGGATGGAGGCGGGCGCGCGCCGCGAGGTCGAGCATCGCTTCAACACCGAGGATGGGCTTATCGTGGTGGCCACCGTGGCCTTTGGCATGGGCGTGGACAAGCCCGATATCCGCTGGGTTGCCCATGCCGACTTGCCCAAGAGCATCGAGGCCTATTATCAGGAAATCGGCCGCGCGGGCCGGGATGGGGCACCCGCCGAGACGCTCACGCTTTATGGTGCCGACGATATCCGCCTGCGCCGTGCCCAGATCGACGAAGGGCTGGCCCCGCCCGAGCGGCGCATGGCCGATCACGGGCGATTGAACGCGCTTTTAGGGCTGGCCGAGGCGCTGGAATGCCGCCGCGCGGTGCTGTTGCGCTATTTCGGCGAAGATCCCGCGCCTTGCGGCCATTGCGACCTGTGCGAGACGCCGCCCGAGACATTCGACGGCACCGAGGCGGTGCAAAAGGCGCTCTCGGCGATCCTGCGCACCGGCGAGAGCTTTGGCGCGGGGCATCTCATCGACATCCTGATGGGCAATGCCACCGAGAAGGTGCGCACGCGCGGCCATGACAACCTGCCCACCTTCGGCGTGGGCCGCGACATCGACAAGCGCGGCTGGCAGGGTGTGTTCCGGCAGATGATGGGGCATGACCTGGTGCGTCCCGACCCCGAACGCCACGGCGCGCTGGTGATGACAGAGGCCGCGCGCCCGGTGCTGCGTGCCGAGACGCGCATCCGCCTGCGCCGCGAGGTGGCGGGGGCCGCGCGCCGCCCTGCTGTCCGCGCGCTGGTCGCGGACGAGGACGCGCCGCTCCTTTCGGCGCTCAAGGCCAAGCGCCGCGCGCTAGCGGAGGCGGCACGCGTACCCGCCTATATCGTCTTCACCGACCGCACGCTGATCGAGATGGCCGAGACGCGGCCCGCCACGCTCGACGCGATGGCGCGCATCGGCGGCGTGGGCGCGAAGAAGCTGGAGCAATACGGCGCGCTGTTTCTTGAGGTCATCAACGGCGCGGCAGAACCCATGCACCCGACGCGCCGCAAGCTTGCCGGGCGGGTCGAGGGCACGCTCTATGACCGGCTGGCCGAGGTCAGCCGCGATCTGGCGCGCGGGGATTGCGGCACGCTCAGGCCCCTGTCCTGCACCCATTCCACCCTGCGCCAGATCGCCGAGCGGCGCCCCTCGAGCCTTGACGCGCTGGAGCGTGTGCCGGGGATGGGGCCGCAAAGGGCCGAGCGTTTCGGTGCGGCCTTTCTGGACGTTCTGCACGGGGCGGGCTAAATCCCCGATCACCCCGGTATGAGGAAACAGATATGCTGGTCGTCGTCTCGCCCGCCAAGAAACTGGATATGACCCCCGCAGAGGGCATCACCCCCACGCAGCCCGCCTTTCGCGCCGAGGCCGAGGACCTGGCGCAGGTGGCGCGCGGGCTTGACACCAAGGGGCTGCAAGACCTGATGAAAATCTCCGAAAGCCTCGCGCGGCTCAATATGGATCGCTTCGCGGCCTTCGGCACGATGGACGCAAAACCCGCCGCCCTCGCCTTTGCCGGGGATACCTATCAGGGGCTGGAGGCGGGATCGCTCGACCCCGATGAAATGGCTTTCGCGCAGGATCACCTGCGTATCCTCTCGGGGCTTTACGGCGTCTTGCGCCCGCTGGATGCAATCGAGCCTTACCGGCTGGAAATGGGTAGCCGGTTGGCCACGAGCCGTGGCCGCACGCTCTATGATTATTGGGGCGACCGGATCGCGCGGGCGCTGAACGCGCAGGCGGCGGAGCTGGGCAGCGACGTGCTGGTGAATTGCGCGAGCCAGGAATATTTCGGCGCGGTCGATCAGGCGGCGCTCGGGCTGCGGGTCATCACGCCGGTGTTCATGGAAGAGCGCGGCGGCGCACCCAAGATCGTCAGTTTCTACGCCAAGCGCGCGCGCGGCGCGATGGCGCGGTTCATCATCCACAACCGGCTGGTCGATCCCGAGGCGCTGACGGATTTCGACACCGGCGGGTATGCCCATGCCCCCGACCTGTCGGCCACCGACCGGCCCGTGTTCCTGCGCGATCAGCCTACCGCCTGAGTCGGCGCGCCCTCGGGCGGGCGCAGGCCGGGCGGGGTGGCGGTGGTGATCTGCGCCACGATGGCCGCGCGCTTGAGCGGCTTGGTGAGGTAATGATCCAGCCCGGCGGCAAGGATCTCGGTATCGTCGCCATTCATGGCATGGGCGGTCATCGCCACGATCGGCACATGGCCACCCTCGCGCGCCTCGATCTCGCGGATGGCGCGGGTGGCTTCTTTCCCGTCCATCTCGGGCATGGAAATATCCATGAACACGATATCGGGCGCAAGGCTCTGGAACAGCGCCACCGCCTCGCGCCCGTTCCCGGCGAAGGTCAATTCGATATCGAGCGCCTGCACCATCTTGGAAAACACCAGCCGGTTGGTCTTGTTGTCCTCGGCGGCCAGCACGCGCATGGCGCGCGGGGCAGGGGGGGCTTTGGCGGGCGGGTCGGCCGGGCCGGTCCCGGCTGGGGCAGGCGGGGTAAGGCCCGCCAGCGCGGTCAGAAGATCGCGCCGTGCCACCGGTTTCTGGAGCACGGCCTGCACCGCGCCGCGCGCAGGGTCTTGCGCGGCGCTGCCGGAATTGGGGCTGAGCACGATGACGGGCATCGCATGGCCCGCCGCGCGCAGGGCGCTGGCAAGCTCGAACCCGTCCATGCCCTCCATGTGGTGATCGACGATCACCAGGTCGGGCGCGTCGCGCGCCACCTGCGCGCGCGCGGCGCTCGCATCGGCGCAGGCCGTGACCTCCATCCCGAGCGCGGCCAGTTGCCGCTCCAGGAGCGCGCGGCAGGTGGTGTGGGGCTCGACCACGAGCGCGCGGGCAATGCGCGGATCGGGGCGCGCGCCCTCGGGAATGGCCGCCTCGGCCACCGGCAAAGGCAGCGAGACCCCGAAGGTGGAGCCGCGCCCCTCGTCGGACTCGACCCAAAGATCGCCGCCCATGAGCCGCACCAGCTTTTGCGTGATGGCAAGGCCAAGCCCGGTGCCCTCGAACTTGCGGCTTTTGGCGTCGTCCACCTGGTTGAATTCGCCGAAAATATGATCGAGCTTCTCGCGCGGGATACCGATGCCGGTATCCTCGATGCTGATGCGGATATCGGCCTCCGCGCCTTCGCCCGCCTGCATGCCGGTGACGCGGATCATCACGTGCCCGGCCTCGGTGAACTTGACCGCGTTGCCCACGAGATTGGTGAGGATCTGCCGGACACGCCCCGGATCGCCAACAAAGCGGGTCGGCAGGAACAGATCGTAATCCACCAGGATGTCGATTCCGCGATCGCGGGCATGGGCCTGCATAAGCGTCACAAGCTCGTGGATGCACCGCTCCAGATCGAACGGCTCGGGGTGCAGGGGCAGCCGGTCGGCCTCGATCTTGGAATAGTCGAGCACATCGTTGATGATGACCAGAAGCGCCTCGGCGGAGTGCTTTATGGTGGTCACGTAAAGGCGCTGTTCGTCGTCGAGCGGGCCCTCGGCCAGCAGGTCGGCCATGCCCACCACCCCGTTCATCGGGGTGCGGATCTCGTGGCTCATATTGGCAAGGAATGCGGATTTGGCGCGGTTGGCGGCCTCGGCGCGCCCGCGGGCATCCTTGAGCTCCTTTTCATAGCGGATCATGGCGGTGATGTTCTGCACCAGGCTGACCATGTCGCCGCCCGCGCCGCGCCGGTCGGTGAGGCGGATGTAATGGCCGTTCCACAGGCGGATCACCTGCGGCTCGGGGGCCGGGCCTTGCCAGCGGTCGAGCATCTGCTCGCGCCATTCATGCCGGGACATGTCGCCGATATTGACGATCCCCTCCTCGGTGATGAGTTGCAGGATCTCGATATAGCTGATGCCGGGGCGCACCATTTCCAGCCCATCAAACACCGCAAGCCAGGCCTTGTTGGCCGCGATCATCCGGCTGTCGGCGTCGAAAAAGGCAAACCCGTCCTCGATCGCCTGGATCGAATGCCAGAGCCGCCGCTCGGCGATCTCGATCTTCTGGTTGGCGGCCCCGAGATCGGATTTCACGCGCTGGTTCTCGTCGCGCACGGTCTGGACCTCGGCGCGGGTCTCGGTGATCTCGGTGCTGAGCGCGCGGGCGTGCAGCCCGAGCTTGCGGTTGGCGGCGTGAAGCTCCGCCTGTTTTTGCTCCAGCAGGCGTTCGGCGGCGAGACGCGCGCGCCGTTCCTCTGCCAGCTTGTTCGCGAGGGTCATGCCCGTCCTCCGCCGCGCCGGATCGTGGTTGCGCCACAATCCGGCATCGTCGTGAAGAATGGCTTAACGCGTGCGAGAAATCACAGCGCCTCGATGGCTAGCGCGATACCCTGCCCGCCGCCGATGCACATGGTGATGATGGCGCGCTTGCCGCCCGTGCGCTCCAGCTCATGCATCGCCTTGACGGTCAGGATCGCGCCGGTGGCCCCCACCGGGTGGCCAAGCGCGATGGCCCCGCCATTGGGGTTCACGCGGGCGGCATCAAGGCCAAGCGCCTTGTTGACCGCAAGCGCCTGCGCGGCAAAGGCCTCGTTCGATTCGATCACGTCGAAATCGGCGGCGCTCAGCCCGGTGCGTTCCAAGAGCTTTTCCACCGCCGGGATCGGCCCGATGCCCATCACCTCGGGGCGCACACCGGCATGGGCATAGCCCAGCACGCGCGCGCGCGGCTTGAGGCCTGCGGCCTCGGCGGCCTCGGCGCGGGCAAAGACGAGGGCGGCGGCCCCGTCATTGATTCCGCTGGCGTTGCCGGCAGTCACAGAGCCATCCTTCTGAAACACCGCGCGCAGACCGGCCAGCGCCTCGGGCGTGGTGGCCTTGGGATGTTCGTCGGTGTCAAATGCAACCATGTCGCGCTTCACGCGCACCTCGACCGGCACGATCTGGGACTTGAACCGCCCCTCGGCGATGGCCGCCGCGGCGCGGCGCTGGCTTTCCAGCGCAAACGCGTCCTGATCTTCGCGGGTAATGCCGTGTTCCGCCGCGACATTTTCAGCCGTCACGCCCATATGGCCGGTGCCGAACGGACAGTTGAGCGCGCCCAGCATCATGTCGAGCGTCTTGATATCGCCCATCTTCGCGCCCCAGCGCTGATCGGGGATGATGAAGGGCGAGCGGCTCATGTTCTCGACACCGCCCGCAAGGCCGAAATCGGCATCGCCCAGCATCAGGGATTGAACAACCGAAGCAATGGCTTGCGCGCCAGAGCCGCAAAGCCGGTTGACGTTCATCGCAGGCGCGCTGTCGGGAATGCCCGCATCGATGGCGGCGACGCGGCTGACATACATGTCGCGCGGCTCTGTGTTGATGACATGGCCGAAGACCACGTTCCCGATCTGCCCGCCCTCGACGCCCGACCGCGCCAGCGCCTCGCGCGCGACGATCGCGCCAAGCGTTGTCGGCGGCGTGCCGGCAAGCGCCCCGCCAAAAGTGCCGATTGCGGTGCGGCAGCCGTCGAGAATCACGATATCGGTCATGGGGGTCCTCCCTGAATGGTTGAGCGCAAATTAGCCACAGGGGGGCGGGCTTGGCAACGGTGACATGGGCGCGCAGGCAACCGACCGGTTCGGCGCACCAACCGACCGGTTCATAGGGGGCGGCGCACGGTGCCCCCCGCAGTCGTCCTCCTCTGGCCTGAGCCGAGGATCTCGCGGGTTGTGCACGGCTTGTCAGGACGGGGGCAAGGTGCTTGTGTAGGACCCGACCCCAAGGCCTGCCCGAGAGTGCCCCGCGATGACGATCCGACGACATGCCGACATCGACGAGGCGGCGCTGAGCCCTGCCGAGAAAACCCTGCTGGAGAATTGCAAGGCGGGGGTGCCGACGGTTCTCGGCGATGGGACGCTGCCCGACGGCCCGAGCGATGCGCGAAACGTGCGGGCGGACCTGCTGCGATATCTGATTTGCGGCGGGTGCGAGGCGCGGCCGGTGGCGGATAGGGGGGTGGACCTGACCGGGGCCTATGTGACCGGCACGCTCGACCTCGATTTCGCGACGGCGAAGGGGTTGACCGGGCTATTCGCCTGCCGGTTCGAAAATCCCCTCAAGGCGCTGCAAGCGCGGTTCGAGATTTTGGCCCTCAATCGTAGCCGCCTGCCGGGGCTGAACGCACAGGGCGCGCAGGTGACGGGCGGCGTGTTTCTGCGCGAGGTCACGGTGACAGGGGAGGTGGGCCTGTCCGGGGCCGGGATCGGCGGTCAGTTGGCCTGCGAGAGGGCGCGGTTCGAGAATGCGGGGGGCAACGCGTTGAACGCGCAGGGCGTGCGCGTAACGGAAGGCGTGTTTCTGAGCGGGGTCTCGGCAGACGGGGAGGTGAGCCTGTCCGTGGCCAGGATCGGCGGGCAGTTGGATTGCGCGAACGCGCGGTTCGGGAACGCGGGGGGCAAGGCGCTGAACGCGCAGGGTGTGCGCGTAACGGAGGGCGTGTTTCTGAACGGGGTCGTAGCAGAGGGGGAGGTGTGCCTGTCCGGGGCCGGGATCGGCGGGCAGTTGTCTTGCGTGGGCGCGCGGTTCGGGAATGTGGGGGGCAACGCGTTGAACACGCAGGGTGCGCGTGTAACTAACGGCGTGTTTCTGAGCGGGGTCTCGGCAGAGGGGGAGGTGCGCCTGTCCGGGGCCGGGATCGGCGGGCAGTTGGCCTGCGATGGCGCGCGGTTCGGAAATGCGGGGGGCATGGCGCTCAACGCGCAAGGTGCGCGCGTAACGGAAGGCGTGTTTCTGCGCGGGGTCGTAGCAGAGGGGGAGGTGAGCCTTTCCGGGGCCGGGATCTGCGGGCAGTTGAATTGCGTGGGGACACGGTTCGGGAATGCGGGGGGCAAGGCGCTCAACGCGCAGAATATGGACTTGGGGCAATTATACTGGCGTAGGGTTGCGGCGGTCAGTGGGACGGTGGACCTTAATGGCGCAAAGGTCGCGGACCTCGTGGATGATGCGGCGAGTTGGGAAAAGGTCGAGCGCCTCTATCTCCACGGGTTGCGCTATGAAAGCATCCTCGGGCCGATGGCCGCGCGGATGCGGCTGGGCTGGGTCAAGCGCGGATCGTTTTACGAAGGCGAGTTCTGGCCGCAGCCCTATGAGCAACTGGCCAGCGTGTTCCGCGCGATGGGGCATACAAGCGATGCGCGGCTTGTGTTGCTGGAGAAGGAAATCCGGCTGGCGGCGGACTGGACGCGGCGGGCGGTGGAGGAACAGGCGGACCTGCGCAAACGCCGCGATGCAACGCCCATGCCTGCCGATCATCACGAGGTCCAGAACCGGCTGGCGCGGCTCTGGCTCGATCTGCGTATCCTGCCGGTCTGGCATTGGTTTCTGCGCTATCTGGTGGGCTACGGCCATGCGCCGCAGCGGGTGCTTTACTGGACCGCCGGCACGATCACGGTGATGGGGCTGTTCTACCTCTATGTCTGGAATTTCGGCGGCATGGTGCCGAATTCCGATATCATCCTGACCTCGCCGCACTGGGCGCAGGCGATGGCGGCCAACCCCGACCTGCCCGGCGTGGCGTGGGAGGCGTCGGAGGCGGGGCAGCATTACCAGACCTTTGCCGCCGCGACCTATGCGGCGGATGTGTTCATCCCGCTGGTCGATCTGGGGCAGGAGGCGGCGTGGAGCGCGACCACGGCCACGCGGCTGGGCGGGCTGGCCTGGGTTGCGACGTGGTTTCTCAAGCTGTTCGGCTGGATCGTCACCGCCGTGGGGGCGGCGGCGATCACCGGGATCATTCGGCGGGAGTGAGCGGCTCTCGCCCGCTATCGGTCAGCAGCCAGCAACCTCTCCCCTCGAACACCGCAGGCCAGAGCGGGCGGCCAAAGCCTGCGCCGCCGTCAAGGTCGATGCGGGTGCCGAAATGGGCGGGATGGTCCAGCGCGGTGTGGCCATGCACCACCAGCCAGGGATGCGGCTCTGCATGGTCGAGAAAGCCCGCGCGAATCCACATCAGGTCATCGGGGTCTTGCCGGTCCAGCGCCACGCCGGGGCGCAGGCCCGCATGCACGAAAAGAAGCGGCCCCGCCTCGTGCCAGAGCGGCAGGCGGGCGAGCCAGTCGCGATGCGCCTGCGGCACGGCGGCGCGCGCCTCGGCATGGGCCGCTTCGGGGTCGGGCGCGGTAACGCCGTAAGAAGCAAGCGTCTCGGCCCCGCCAAGGCGCGGGTTGAGCCATGAGAGGCCAGAGGCGACACGCGGCGAATGGATCACGCTCCGGTCGAGGAAATCGAGCAACATCTGGTCGTGATTGCCGCGCAGCACGCGCCAGGGGCGACCTTCGGCCTGGCCCTGCATCAGCCGCTCGATCACCGCGCGGCTGTCGGGGCCGCGATCGACGAGGTCGCCCAGAAAAACGATAGTGGCCTGCGGGCCGCCGTCGCGCGCGACACGCTCCAGCGCCTCGTCAAGCAGCGCGTCCTGCCCGTGGATGTCGGGGATGGCATAGATGGGATCGGTCATGGGCGCATGTAGACCCTGCGATGGGCGGGATGTCCAGAGATGGGACGCTGTCGGCCGCCCACGGGGAGCCGTCATTCACTGCAAAGCCCCCCGCGCGGATCAAGGCGCGCCTCCTGTGCCGACCTTGGTCGCGAGGCGCTTTCCCTTGATCGCCGGGCAGAGCATGCCGCCCTGCGCGTCGCGGGAAAACCGGCCAAGCGCGCCCTTGTCGCGGTCATGAGAACCGCATCGAGACTGCAAACGCACTCGTCAAAGCTGACCGTGCCTGGATCGAAAACACCGCCCGATCAAGACAGACGCTCCAGGCACCCCCGTGCCGGGCCGCATGTGCCGGTGTGGCGCGGGCGTGGCCCGTCGAGGTTACGGCCAGGGCCCCGGCAGGGCACAGATTTTTAGAGAGTGATGGTGCGGTCGAGAAGACTCGAACTTCCACGGGAGTTACCCCACAGCGACCTCAACGCTGCGCGTCTACCAATTCCGCCACGACCGCACGTGCCTGGTAGGCTGCGGGGCGTATACGCAATGCGTATCACCTTGTGAAGGGGCAAATCGCATCGCCCCTCCGGTTTTTCTCGCACCCCTTTCACAGGGCGCGCTGGCTCAGTCCACCTTGAACGTGGGCAGTGTCGAGGCGGGTTGCACGCCACCGCCCTGCTGCGCCCCCGAGGCGGCCCCGAACACGGCTTGCCGCAACAGCGCGGTGCGCCCCGAATCGCCGGGGGCAAAGACCGGCTTGGCACCGTTTTCCATCGCCTCGACGGCCGCGCGATACCACTGCTGCGCAAGATCGGGGCGCTTGGTGGTGCCGAAACCCTCGTTGAGGTGATGGCCCATCAACTCGCCATAGGCCTCCTCGCCCAGCGCCGCGAGCAACAGCCCCGAGCCGAGCGACACGGTCATGTTGTCGATGCGGTAGCCCACCGAGAGGCACACACGCGCGGTCCCGACAAGCTGCGCGGGCGATTGCCCGCTCTGGAGCACGAAGCCCCGCACGCCGTCGAGAACCTCGCCACGATCCTTGAGCGAGAGCGCGGCCACGTGATCGCGCATCACGGGGCCAAAGGCGCGGCACTGCTCTTCGAGCTGCTCGGGCGTGATCCCCTTGATCGAGGCCGCGATCGTCTCGCCCTCGGCGATGGCATAGGTGCGCGCAAGGCAGAACTGCTCGTTCAGGGCAAAGCGCGGATCCTGCATCGAGGCGGGGGTGACGAACCCGCCATTCGAATTGGTCACGAGGCTCACCTGATTGCAATGCGAGGCAAGCGACGGCCCGTCCCCGCCCGAGGCCATGAAATTGGGCAACGCGCCGATCGCGGCGGTCTGCGGCACCTCGGGCTGCGGCACCTGCGCGGTCTGCGGGATCGCCGCCATCACCGGCGATTGCGCCTGCGGCGCGGGCGTCGCCGCATAGGTCGGCGGCGCACCCGCCGCCTCGTCGCGATAGGCGTGCAGCAAGCCGCGCGTGCCCTGCCCGCGCTGCGCGATGAGCTGGTTCGTGGCCGCACCGCCCGATTGCGCGCGATAGTAGGAGGAGATCAGGAACTGGCGCTCGTAATCAGCCAGATACCCGGACACCGGATAGCCCATATGCGCCTGATAGCTGGAAATCGCGTTGCGGGTGTTGCGCCCGCGCACCCCGTCGGGCGTGCCCGCCGGAAAGCCGAAATAGTTGAGCGCGGTCTGCTCCTCGCGGGTCTGCTGGCTCGACACGCTGGGCGCGCGATAGACGCGTCGCTGCGTGGTCGTGCCGCGTCTGCGCTCGCGGGCCTTGGCGCTTTCATTGACGATGATGCCGCTCACCGCGCCGCCGACAATGCCACCCACAAGGCCATCTGCAAAATCCGCCGCCGCCCGCGTGCCGGGCAGGGCCGCGACGCTCGCCATCAGCGCCGCCATGACAAATTTGTTTGAAGTCATTTTTCGTCTCCCTGAATGAGGTGGATCGCAACTATCCCGCATGATAGCACAATCTTGCCCTATCCCGCGTGTGAGTCACCCCCCAGATGCTCAATTCCCCCGTCTCAACCGGTCAAAACGGCGTGGAATGGCATCATTCCGCCGGATTGGTTGACTACCGCGAGGCCGTGGCCGCAATGGAAGACCGCGTCGCGCGAATCAGCGCGGGCGAGGCCCGAGAGGCAATCTGGCTCCTGGAACACCCCCCGCTTTACACCGCCGGCACCTCGGCGCGCGCCGCCGATCTTGTGGAGCCCGACCGCTTTCCCGTGTTCGAGGCCCGGCGCGGCGGGCAATATACCTATCACGGTCCCGGCCAGCGCGTGGCCTATGTCATGCTCGACGTGGGCCGAAGGGGACGCGACGTGCGCCGCTTTGTCGCAGCGCTGGAATCCTGGGTGATCGCCACCCTCGCCGAGTTCAACGTCACCGGAGAGATCCGCGCGGGCCGCGTCGGCGTCTGGGTCACGCGACCCGACAAACCACTGACCGCCGCCGGGTGCCCCCAGGAGGACAAGATCGCCGCCATCGGCATCCGCCTGCGCAAATGGGTGAGCTTTCACGGCCTGTCGATCAACGTGGACCCCGATCTCGACCATTTCACCGGCATCGTGCCTTGCGGCATATACGAGCACGGCGTCACCAGCCTCGTCGATCTCGGCCTGCCGGTCAGCATGGCCGATCTCGACACCGCCCTGATGCGCAGTTTCGACACCGCCTTTGCCGAGGCTTGACGCGGCCTGCGCACCGCCACCGCTCCAGATCGCGACGAATTGTCGGTTGCAAGCACATGTCGCAAGGCTATGTTGACGGGTGAAGATAAACCCAACCGAGAGGTAGCCATGAAGACCGTTTTGACAGCCACCGCCCTGATGACCGCGCTTGCCCTGCCTGCCTTTGCAGAGGGCGACGCCGCCAAGGGCGAGAAGGAATTCAACAAGTGCAAGGCCTGCCACATGATCGCCTCCGACAGCGAGACGCTCGTCAAGGGCGGGCGGACCGGCCCCAACCTTTATGGCGTGATCGGCCGGGTGATGGGCAGCGTCGAGGATTACAAATATTCCGACGGGCTCAAGGCCAAGGCCGAGGCCGGTGAGACCTGGACCGAGGAAACCCTCGCGACATATGTCAAGGATCCCAGCGATTTCCTCGGCAGCCGCTCCAAGATGACGTTCAAGCTGCGCAAGGGCGGCGAAGACGTGGCCGCCTATCTCGCCACCTTCTCCGAGTAAGCCGGGCAAGCGGACCGGATGATGGGCCGCGCGGCATCGCCCGCGCGGCCCTTTCCATGCGACACCGCCCTTTTCCGGCACGACCGGGCGCTGGGCGGAGCAACGGTTTTCGCATGAGGGCGCTTCGGCGCGGCAATCAGACAGATCGTTGAGAGGTTTGTGCCGGGTGGCGAACACGGCATAAAGAAAAGGCCCCGGTCGATGCCGGGGCCAGTCCAACAGGGAGGTTCACGTCTTACCGTATGTGAACAATACCATAGTAATCATGAAACTCGGATACCACTTTGATATCGGTCAAGGCGGCGTGACTTTTAAACCACAAGGCGATAGCCACCGGACTCGGTTACCAGAAGGCGAGCGTTGCCCGGATCGGGCTCGATCTTCTGGCGCAGTCGGTAGATATGGGTCTCGAGCGTGTGGGTCGTCACGCCCGCATTATAACCCCAGACCTCGTGCAGCAGGATGTCGCGCGGCACCACGCCCTCGGGGGCGCGGTAGAGGAATTTGAGGATATTGGTCTCTTTCTCGGTCAGGCGGACCTTCCGATCCTCCTCGGTGACCAGCATCTTCATCGACGGCTTGAACGTGTAGGGACCAAGCTGAAAGATCGCGTCCTCGGATTGCTCGTGCTGGCGCAGTTGCGCGCGGATGCGCGCCAGCAGCACCGGGAACTTGAACGGCTTGGTGACGTAATCATTGGCCCCCGCGTCCAGCCCGAGGATGGTATCGGCGTCGCCGTCATGCCCGGTCAGCATGAGGATTGGCGCGCGCACCCCCTGTTTGCGCATGAGCCGGCACAGCTCGCGCCCGTCGGTATCGGGCAGGCCGACATCGAGGATGATGAGATCGTAGATCATGTCCTTGGCCCGCGCCATCGCCTCGGCGGCGTTGGAGGCCTCGAACACGTCGAAATCTTCGGTCATGACGAGTTGTTCGCCCAGCGCCTCGCGCAGGTCGTCATCGTCGTCTACCAGCAGTATCTTTTTCACTTGAGCCATGATGCGTTCCTCTTCCTGCGAGCCAAGATGCGCAAGCCGGGCGCGCGCGGCAAGTGTGGCGTCACAGGTCTCACGGCCACGTGTTGCCGCGCGAGCGTTTCTTTGCCATTCATTACAATATACGCTACCTCGGTGGCCCCGGATACCGGAGTTTGCCCATGAGCCTTGCCCCCGACCTGACCGAATCCATCGCCCGCGCGCGGGGTGATCTGCGCATGGGCGTGCCGGTGGTGCTCTGCGATGCGCGCGGCGGCGCGGCGCTGGTGCTGGCCGCCGAGACGCTCGATGCGCAGCGGCTTGCGGATGTGCAGGCGCTGGGCGGCGCGCCGGTGCTTGCGATAACGGCGCGCCGTGCCGCGACATTGAAGGCGCGCGCCTATGACGGCGATCTGGCGCGGGTGCGGCTGCCTGCGGAGGCGCGGCTGTCATGGGTGCTGGCGGTGGCCGATCCCGCCGATGACCTGCGCGTGCCGATGAAGGGGCCGCTTGTGAGCGAGCGGGGCGGGGATGCGGGCCTGCACCGGCTGGCGCTGCGACTGGTGAAATCCGCGCGGCTCTTGCCGGCGGCGGTGCTGCTCGACCTGCCCGATGGTGCGGGTTTCGCCACGCGCCACGGGCTGACCATGCTGGCGGCCAGCGCCGCCGCTCCGCATCTGGCAGAGGCCAGCCCGATGCACCCTGTGGTGAGCGCACGCCTGCCGCTTGCCGTTTCCGAGGCGGGGCGGCTGCATGTGTTTCGCCCCGAGGATGGCGGCGAGGAACATTACGCCGTCGAAATCGGCCAGCCCCGGCGCGATGCCCCGGTTCTGGCGCGGTTGCATTCGGCCTGTTTTACCGGTGATCTGCTGGGCAGCCTCAAATGCGATTGCGGCCCGCAATTGCGCGGTGCGCTGGCGCAGATGGGGGCCGAGGGGGCGGGCGTGCTGCTCTATCTCAACCAGGAGGGGCGCGGCATTGGCCTGGCCAACAAGATGCGTGCCTATTCCTTGCAGGATCAGGGCTTTGACACGGTCGAGGCCAATCACCGGCTGGGTTTCGAAGATGACGAGCGCGATTTCCGCATCGGGGCGGATATATTGCGGCGGATGGGGTTTTCCGCCGTGCGGTTGCTGACCAACAACCCCGCCAAGATCGCGATGATGGCGCAGAACGGCATCGACGTGGTCGAGCGTGTGCCGCTCCGGCTGGGCGAGAACCCGCACAACCACGCCTATCTGGCCACCAAGGCCGCGAAATCGGGGCATCTGCTTTGACGAGGTGCCCCCCCGGCAGTTTGAGGATAGGCAAGGGGGGCGAGCGTCTCCTCTACACCACGCCCAGCCCTATCGCTGCTTTTCAAACCAGATGATCACCTCGCCCACCTCAACGCCAAGCTTGTCCATATAGGCGCGGTTGAGGACGCGGGTCTCGCTCACCTGCCACATCCAATCATCAAATTGCACCCGCAGCGTGCCGTCGGGCACCGGCAGGTCGATCTGGTAGCGCCAGTTGAACGCATCCCCCCGCTCTTCGCCCCCGGCTGTGCCGATCACGCCGGGTGCCGAT
The DNA here is from genome assembly GCF_040547535.1 of Roseovarius sp. MBR-78. Classification (NCBI taxonomy): domain Bacteria; kingdom Pseudomonadati; phylum Pseudomonadota; class Alphaproteobacteria; order Rhodobacterales; family Roseobacteraceae; genus Roseovarius; species Roseovarius sp. MBR-78. Next base: position 176,082 of record NZ_JBEPPX010000003.1, on the reverse strand, counting down.
CCGGCCCAAGTTTCGGGGCCGGTCTGCTCCAATGTCCAGACGCGCGTCTCGGTGGTGCCGTCGGCATAGCGGAACCTCTCGTCAAGGGTGAGCGTCTGCCCGTCCCATGTGCCCGTTACATCCACCGTAAAGCGCCGCCGCACGGTGCCGAACCGGTCCTGGAACTGCCCGTAACCGACGACATGCCCATCAAAAAAGGTCTCAAGCTCGAAATCGCGCGTGCTGAGGGGTGGATCGGCGAGATCGGGCCGACCAGCGCAGCCCGCGAGCATGAGTGCCGCGCAGGCGGCAAGCAAGATACGCATAAACCCTCTCCCGGTTGCTGTCACGGGAGAGGTATGCCGCCAAACGGCCCCGGCAAGGTCTGCGGTCTACAGCGTGGCGTTGACCGCGCCGCCATCGAGCAGGACGTTCTGACCGACGATAAAGCCCGCGTGCCGGCTGCACAGAAAGGCGCAGGCCGCGCCGAACTCTTCGGGCGTGCCATAGCGACCGGCGGGGATGGTGGCGCAGCGCTTTTCCTTCGCCTGCTCGATCGTGATTCCCTCGCGCTCTGCCACGCCGGAATCGAGCGATACAGCGCGGTCGGTGGCGTGGATGCCGGGCAGCAGGTTGTTGATGGTGACGCCCTTGCCCGCCACCTGCCGCGAGGTGCCCGCGACATAGCCCGTCAGCCCCGCGCGCGCCGCGTTCGACAGCCCCAGGATGGGGATCGGCGATTTCACCGATTGCGAGGTGATGTTGACCACCCGGCCCCAGCCGCGCGCCATCATACCCGGCACCAGCGCCTTGATGAGCGCGATGGGGGCGAGCATGTTGGCATCGAGCGCGGCGATGAAATCCGCGCGGTCCCAATCCGTCCACATCCCCGGCGGCGGCCCGCCTGCGTTGTTGACGAGGATATCCACCGCGCCTGCGGCCTCAAGCACTGCCGCGCGGCCCTCCTCGGAGGTGATGTCGGCGGCCACGGTGGTGACCTCGACGCCGAACTCCTCGCGAATCGCTGCCGCTGCCGCCTCCAGCGCCTCGGCCCCGCGTGCGTTCATCACCAGATCGACGCCCGCCTCGGCCAGCGCCCGCGCACAGCCCAGCCCAAGCCCCTTTGACGAGGCGCAAACCAGCGCCCGTTTGCCACGTAGTCCCAGATCCATCGCGCATTTCCTTTCGTTGTTCACCCCAAGTTAACACCGCCCGGCGCAGGATGACCAGCAAGAGCCCGCCGATCCCCGGCGCGTGCCGGGAATTCTTGCCGGAATTGACCAGATGGTGCCACAATCCTACCCTAGCTTGCAGAAACGAACCTGCGCCACCCGAGCCACGCGTCACCTGTCAAGGACCGCCATGACCATTCAAGCCCCGCCTCCCGCGCAAACCATAAAGGTGTTCGAGGCCGCCGACCTGCGCGTGGTCAGCGGGGCCAATCTCGGCGATGCGCTCACCTTCGCCGCCGAGCTTGACCTCGATGACATCTACGAGCTTGGCGCGCGGGCGCGGTCGCGGCAACTGGCGCTTGTGATGGAAGGGGTCGGCCCGTTTCGCATCGCCGAAGGATCGGGGATCGGCACGCCCGGTGCGCCGGTGCATCTCGATTGCTGCCTCACGCTGATGCCCGCCACGGGCAACGTGGCCGAGGTGCTGATCTTTGTCGAGACCGATGCCGAGGGCTGCGTGGCCAATGTGCTTGCCATGCCGCTTGCCCATATCGTGCCGCGCACCGGCTATGCGCTGGTGCGTATCGACCGGGGCGGCGCACGCCAGCGGTTCGCGCAGGCCGCCTGCGTGTCGTTCACGCGCGGCACGCGGATCACGATGGCGACGGGCGCGCAGAAACCGGTGGAAACGCTGCAACCCGGCGACATGGTGCTGACCCGCGACGAGGGCCCGCAGCCGCTGCGCTGGATCGGGCAGACCACGCTGCGCGCGGTGGGTGATTTCGCCCCGGTGCGCATCCGCGCGGGCGCGCTCAACAACGAGGGTGATCTTCTGGTCAGCCCCGATCACCGGCTGTTCATCTATCAGCGCGACGACGCGATGGGCGCCGGGCGGCGCGAGGTGCTGGTGCGCGCGCGCCACCTTGTCAACGGTGACAGCGTGCGCGTGGAAACCGGCGGCCATATCGACTATGTGCAGCTTTTGTTTGACCGCCACCAGATCATCTTTGCCGAGGGGATCGCCGCCGAAACCCTGCTGCTCGATCCGCGCACCCGATCGGCCCTGCCATCCGAGTTGTTGCCCGACACCGCAGGCCACGACACCCCCGCGCATCTGCAATTCGAGATCGGGCGCGCCCTGCTCGACCATCCCGACGCCGCCGACCTCTTGCGCCGCGCCTCGCTGCGCTGAGCGGGCAGGGGGCAGGACCAAGGCCAAGGCCCATTGCGCCGCCGCAGGCGCGCCAGTATATGGCGGCCATGCTGGACCAGACCCAAAATCGCCCCGATCTGCCCGCCGAGATTGCCCGGCGGCGCACATTTGCCATCATCTCGCACCCCGATGCCGGCAAGACCACGCTGACCGAGAAATTCCTGCTCTATGGCGGCGCGATCCAGATGGCGGGGCAGGTCCGCGCCAAGGGCGAGGCGCGGCGCACGCGCTCGGATTTCATGCAGATGGAAAAGGACCGGGGGATTTCGGTCTCGGCCTCGGCGATGTCCTTCGATTTCGGGAATTTCCGGTTCAACCTCGTGGACACGCCCGGCCACTCGGATTTTTCCGAGGATACTTACCGCACGCTGACCGCGGTTGATGCGGCGGTGATGGTGATCGACGGGGCCAAGGGGGTCGAGAGCCAGACCCGCAAGCTCTTTGAGGTCTGCCGGATGCGCGACCTGCCGATCCTGACCTTCTGCAACAAGATGGACCGCGAGGCGCGCGAGACGTTCGAGATCATCGACGAGATCCAGGAAACCCTTGCCATCCATGTCACGCCGGCAAGCTGGCCCATCGGCATGGGGCGCGATTTCCTGGGCTGTTATGACATGATCCACGACCGGCTGGAGCTGATGGACCGCGCCGACCGCAACCGCGTGGCCGAGACCGTCGCCATCGACGGGCTCGATGATCCGAAAATGGCCGAGCACATCCCCGCCGACCTGCTGGCCAAGCTGCGCGAGGATGTCGAGATGGCGCGCGAATTGCTGCCTGTGCTCGATGTCGCGGCGGTGCGCGAGGGGCATATGACGCCGATCTGGTTCGGCTCCGCGATCAATTCCTTCGGCGTGCGCGAGTTGATGCAGGGCATCGGCGCCTATGCCCCCGAGCCGCAGCCGCAAAAGGCCACCCCGCGCCAGATCGCCCCCGAGGAGGAGGCGGTAAGCGGCTTTGTCTTCAAGGTGCAGGCCAATATGGACCCCAAGCATCGCGATCGCGTGGCGTTCCTGCGCCTTGCCTCGGGGCATTTCCGGCGCGGCATGAAGCTTACCCATGTGCGCGCGAAAAAGACGATGACGATCTCGGCCCCGGTGCTGTTTCTCGCCGCCGATCGCGAGCTTGCCGAAGAGGCCTGGGCGGGCGATATCATCGGCATTCCCAACCACGGGCAGTTGCGCATCGGCGACACGCTGACCGAGGGCGAGAGCCTGCGCGTGAGCGGCATTCCGTCCTTCGCCCCGGAACTGCTGCAACAGGCCCGCGCGGGCGACCCGATGAAGGCCAAGCACCTGGAAAAGGCGCTGATGCAATTTGCCGAGGAGGGTGCGGCCAAGGTGTTCAAGCCCGCCTTTGGGTCGGGCTTTATCGTTGGCGTGGTGGGGCAGTTGCAATTCGATGTTCTGGGCAGCCGGATCGAGCTTGAATACGGGCTTCCGGTGCGCTTCGAGGCGTCGCAATTCACCTCCGCGCGCTGGGTGACGGGCGACAAGGCGGCGGTCGAGACCTTCATCACCGCCAACAAGCAGCACATCGCCCATGACAATGACGGCGACGTGGTCTATCTCACGCGGTTGCAATGGGATATCGACCGCGTGGCGCGCGATTACCCCGAGGTGACGCTCTCGGCGACCAAGGAGATGATGGTTTAGGGGGCTGGGCTGGAGTTGCCAGTCGATATGATCGATGAGCCGCGCGGCGGCGCGCCAAGGCGCGCCTCGAGTCCGCGCAACGGGCATCGCCGCCAACGTCCCCGTCAGGCCAGCCACAACAGGTGCCCGACGGCATCGCACATGGCAGGCCGGATCAGCATCGGGCAACATCTGTCGGATGTCGAACACGGGGCGGATCGTCTGCGTCGCGTATCTCTCTCACCGTGTGATGCGGGCGATGATCCGCAAGGTGATGATCGGCCCGACCAGATCGGGGTAGCCCGAGGCACCGAACGCGTGCCGGTCGATCTTGCCGGTGAGCCGCACCGTCAGGGTATCGAGCGCCGCCGGATCGGCACCGCGCTGGCGGTAGAGACCGGCATCGAGCGTCACCGGGCGGGTGATACCGCGCACGGTCAGCAGCCCCTTGATGCGCGCCGCCTGCACCGTGCCGGTGATGCGCGTGGAGCGGAAGGTGATCGACGGGTGGCGCGCGGTGTCGAGCACGCGCGGGCCGCGCATCGCCTGCGTGGCGAGGAAGAAGCCCGCGCGCGCTCCGCTTGCGTCGAGCGTCACCGCCACCTCGCTTGCGGTGATGTCGCGCAGGTCGAGGCGGATATCGGCGGCGGCCACGGGCATCGTGCCGCTGTTGTCGCCCTCGATGAACTCATAGGTGAAGCCCACGGTCGAGCGCGCGACGTCGAGCCGCCAGGCCTCGGGTGCGGCGAGGCTTTGGGTGGCGAGGAGGACAAGCGCGAGGATGAGCCGGATCATGCGTGGTGATATGGCGCGGCGGCGCGGGGCGGGTATCACGATTGCGTGATGGCCCATGCGCCGGGGCGGCCCGAGAGGTGCCACTCGGCGGGCGGCGCGCTGCGGTGGCGGCGGCGGGAAAGGTGCCAGCGGTCGGCCTCGGGCAGATGCGCCGGGGCCATGTGCCAGCGGCTCTCGACCCCCGGCGCGCCGCCCTCGCCGGGGGTGAGGATCAGCCCGAGAGGGGGGCGGCGCGCGCGGCTGCCGCCCTCTGCGGCGGCAAGGTGCAGGCGGCGCACGGGGGTAAGGCCGGGTGGTTCTGGCAGATCGGCCACCACCAGCGGCACGGCCCCGCTGCGCAGCGCCTCTTCCATGCACCACAAGAGATCGTTGCGATGCGCAGGCGTGACGAAGATGAGGCGCTCCGGCCCGGCGAGAGGGGCAAGGCCGCACGGCTCGGGGCGGTCGGTGGCCCAGGCGGGGGCGATCCAGAGCACCGGCCCCGAAAGCGCGCCCGCCACCAGCATTGCCCATGTGTGCCGCGCAGGCCCGCAGCCCTCGTGCAGCCGACCGGGGGCGAGCGCGAGCGGGCCTGCGACGGGCAGGGCCGGGTGCGGGATATGGGCGAGGGCGGTCATGGGGCGAGGATAGCGTGTTTATGGTTTGTTCTCAAGCGGGGAGGTGTTTTGGTGTCGGGCGGCTCTCGGGCTTGCCCCGAGGGTGACGCTCCGGCTTGCAATCGCGAGGGGCGCGGGCGTAGCCTGCACCGCAGGTGTTAGCGATATCAGAGGGCGGCATGGGCAAGGCACGGATCGGCATTTACGGGCTGGGCACGATGGGCAGCGCGCTGGCGCTGAACATGGCCGACCACGACATCGACGTGGCGGTGAGCAACCGCGAGGCCGATTGGATCGCGCCCTTCATCGCCGAGGCGGGGGGGCTGGCGGCGCGGCTCTATCCGCATGAAAGCCTTGAGGATTTCGTGGCCGCGCTGGCGCTGCCCCGGACCATCCTGTTCATGATCCCGTCCGGCCCGCCGATGGATGCGATGCTCGCGGCGATCACGCCTTTGCTCGCCCCCGGTGATATCGTGATCGACGGCGGCAACGCCGATTTCCATGACACAAGGCGGCGCGCGGCGGAATTGGCGGGGCTTGACCTGCATTTCGTCGGGTTGGGGGTTTCGGGGGGCGAGGAGGGCGCGCGGCACGGCCCTTCGATGATGATGGGCGGCAGCGATCATAGCTGGCAGCAGGTGCGCCCGATCCTCACCGCCATCGCCGCGCGGCACGAGGGCGTGCCTTGCGTGGCGCATCTTGGCCCCGACGGGGCGGGGCATTTCGTCAAGACAGTGCATAACGGCATCGAATATGCCGATATGCAGATCATCGCCGAGATCTACGGCCTTTTGCGCAACGGGGCCGCGCTCTCGCCGCCCGAAATCGCGGCGATCCTTGCGGAGTGGAACGCGGGGCCGCTGCGCTCTTTCCTGGTAGAGATCACCGCCGAGGTGCTGGCCGCGACCGACCCCGAGACCGGGCACCCGGTGGTCGATGTCATCAAGGACGCCGCCGGACAAAAGGGCACCGGGCGCTGGACGGTGATCGAGGCGCTGCGGCTGGGACAATCGGCAAGCGTGATCGAGGCCGCCGTGGGCGCGCGAAGCTGGTCCTCGGAAAAGGAATTGCGGCAGGCGGCCGAGGCGCGGCTCGGCGGGGCGGTGGGGGCGATCACCGCGACGCCCGAGGTGCTGGCCGAGGCGTTCATGGCGGCGCGTCTTCTGGCCTATGCGCAGGGCTTCCGGGTGCTTGCGGCGGCGTCAGTAGAATATGGCTGGGCGCTGGAGCCGGGCCTGATCGCGCGGATATGGCGGGCGGGCTGCATCATCCGCGCCGATCTGCTCGACGATATCGCCGGGGCCTTTGATGCGGGCGTGCCGGAGGGCGAGCTGATCCTGTCGCCGGGCTATGCCGAACGGCTGGTGCGGTATCTGCCGTCGTTGCGGCAGGTGGTGGCCGAGGCGGCGCATGGCGGCCACCCGGTGCCCGCGCTCGCGGCGGCGCTGGCGTGGTATGACACGATGCGGCACGGGCATGGCACCGCCGGCCTTATTCAGGCACAGCGCGACCGGTTCGGGCGGCACGGGTTCGAGCGGCTGGGGCAGGCGGGACGGCATCACGGGCCGTGGTGGAATTGATTGCAGCCTTGCGCAAAAACCGTGCAGCTTAAAAAAAAGGCCGAGCACTAAGCTCGGCCGAAGTCCAACAGGGAGGTATGAAAGTGACAGGCTCGCGCCCGTCTCATTCACACCTTGCAAATAATGGCGTCACCCCGACCGATCAAGATGAATAATGCCGCAAGTGCAGCATGTCCGGTATGATCGGGGCGCATGACTGCTTTGCGGCCTGCCCGGTTTGTGGGCATCGGCGCAATTGCTCCGCCTGTCGTGCCTCAGTCGCGCAGCGTGCGCCGATAGGCGATGATTTCCTCGTGGATGAAATCGCGGAAGGCCGAGACACGTTTGGATTGGCGCAATTCCTCGGGATAAGCGAGGAAGACCGGCACCTCGGTCGAGGCGATATCGGGCAGCACACGCACGATCTGGGGGAAATCATGTGCAAGGTAATCGGGCAACACACCTATGCCAAGATCGTGCAACACACCCTGAAGCACGCCGAAATAATTGTTGACCGTCAAGAGCGAGGAAATATCGTTGCTCATCAATTCGCTCACCAGCGTCGCCCCGGCGCCCACCTGCGCCGAGCGCGGGTTCTGGCAGATCAGGCGATGCGCCGACAGCGCGTCGGGGGTAACGGGCAGACCTATTTTTTCGGCATAGCTTTGGGTGGCGAAGAGGCACATATGCACGCTCATCAGCCGTTTGCGGATGAGGTCGGCCTGGCTTGGTTCCTTCATGCGGATGGCGACATCGGCCTCGCGCATGGGCAAATCGAGCACGCGTTCCTCAAGCATCAGGTCGATCTTGAGATCGGGGTATTTCGCGTAGAGCTTGGTCAGGCGAGGGGCAAGCCACAGCGTGCCGAAACCGGTGGTGGTGGTCACGCGCAATTCGCCGAACACTTCTTCCTCGCTGTCGCGGATGCGCGCGGTGGCGGCGTCGAGGCGTTTGAGCATCGCGCGGGTGGCGTCGAACAGCAATTCGCCCTGCTCGGTGAGAATCAGCCCCCGCGCATGGCGGTGAAACAGCGTCGCGTTGAGCGATTCCTCGAGCGCGCGCACCTGTCGCGACACCGCCGATTGCGACAGGTGCAGCATGTCACCGGCATGGGTGAGGCTACCGGCATCGGCAACCGCGTGAAATATTCTGAGCTTGTCCCAGTCCATGCGCATGTCTTTCAAAAAGCATCAGTGCCCTTGACGCAATAGCAGAAAACCGCGTCACGGCGATAGCAAGAGCACGATATTTTGACGAAATTCCGCTTTATGGGTCACAAATTGTGACCTATTATTGGCCTATACTGAGGCACGGCTCTCAGAAAGGGAGGCACGACATGACCACGCAAAAGGTTTCGCTGAACGACCGTTTCGATCTGGAAAAATCGCCGGTTCTGCTTAATGGCACGCAGGCGCTGGTGCGCCTGATGCTGATGCAAAAGGCACGCGACCGCGCGGCGGGGCTGAATACCGCAGGCTATGTCACCGGCTATCGCGGCTCGCCCCTTGGCGCGGTGGATTTGCAGATGACGCGCGCGGAAAAAATATTGCGTTCCAATGATATCCGCTTTCAGGAAGGGCTGAACGAGGACCTGGCCGCCACCGCGCTCTGGGGCACGCAGCAGGCGGAATTGCGCGGCGAGGGCACGCATGATGGCGTGTTTGGCCTCTGGTATGGCAAGGGGCCGGGGGTGGACCGCTCGGGCGACGTGATGCGCCACGCCAATATGGCGGGCACGTCAAAGCATGGCGGCGTGTTGATGGCGATGGGCGACGATCATACCGGCGAAAGCTCCACCGTGTGCCACCAATCCGATTGGGCGCTGGTCGATGCCTATATGCCGGTGCTGTCGCCTGCGGGCGTGCAGGAAATCCTTGATTTCGGGCTTTACGGTTTCGCGCTGTCGCGGTTCGCGGGGGTCTGGGCGGGGCTCAAGACGATGAAGGATACCGTGGAGGTGACAAGCGTCGTCGATGGCCGCCCCGACAGGCTGCAGTTCGTTCTGCCCGAGATCGACATGCCCGAGGGCGGGCTGAATATACGCCTCAACGATCACTGGATCACGCAAGAGGCGCGCATGATCGACCACAAGCGCTTTGCCGCCGAGGCGTTCAGCCATGCCAATGGCATGGATCGCCGCGTGCATGGCAAGCCGGGGGCCAAGATCGGGTTTGTCGCGGCGGGCAAGAACTGGCTCGATCTGGTTCATGCGCTGTCGCTGCTGGGGATTGACGGGGACGAATGCGCGCGGCTGGGGATCACCACCTACAAGGTCGGCCAGACCTTCCCGATGGATATGAAGGGCTTTCACGACTGGGCCGAGGGGCTGGAACTGATCGTGGTGGTCGAGGAAAAGCGCAAGCTCATAGAGGTGCAGATCAAGGAGGCGATATTCGATGATCGGCGCGGCCGCCGCGTCTATGGCTGGTATAAGGGCGGTGCCGGCGGGATGCACCGCGAGGAGCTTTTCCCGACACGCTATGCGCTCGATCCGGTGTGGATCGCGGAAAAGCTGGGCGATATCCTCATTGAGGAGGGGCGCGGCACCGACCGGATCAAGGCCGGGCTGGCCGCGATTGCCGAGGCGAAGAAGGCCGACAATGCCGAGGAAATCGCTGCGCGCCTGCCCTATTTCTGCTCGGGCTGCCCGCACAACACCTCGACCAAACTGCCCAAGGGCAGCCGTGCCTATGCCGGGATCGGCTGTCACATCATGGCGCTATGGATGGATCGCGAGACCTCGGGCTACACCCATATGGGCGGCGAGGGGGCGAACTGGATCGGCGAAGCGCCGTTTTCCAAGCGGCACCATGTGTTCCAGAACCTTGGCGACGGCACCTATAACCACTCGGGCATCCTCGCCATTCGCGCGGCGCTGGCGGCGAATACCACGATCACCTACAAGATCCTTTATAATGACGCGGTGGCCATGACCGGCGGACAGCCCAACGAGGGCGGCCTCAGCCCGCAGCGCATCGCGCAGGAATTGCGTGCGATGGGGGTGGCCCATATTTTTGTGGTCTACGACGAAAAGGAAGAGGTGGCGCGCGAGGGCTTTCCCGAGGGCGCGGCGTTTTCCGAGCGGGCAGACCTGCCGCGCGTGCAGGACCGCTGCACCGAGATCGAGGGTGTCAGCGTCATCCTCTATATCCAGACCTGCGCCGCCGAGAAGCGCCGCCGCCGCAAGCGCGGCAATTTTCCCGACCCGGACCGCCGCGTGTTCATCAACACCGATGTCTGCGAGGGCTGCGGCGATTGCGGGGGGCAATCCAATTGCGTCTCGATCGTGCCGGTAGAGACGGAACTGGGCCGCAAGCGGGCCATCGACCAGTCAAGCTGCAACAAGGATTTCTCCTGCCTCAAGGGGTTTTGCCCGTCTTTCGTGACGCTGGAAGGCGCGCAAATCCGCCGCGAGGCCAGCGCCGATCTGACGTTGCCGGACCTGCCCGCGCCCACGCTGCCCGAAATCCATGGCACGCATAACGTGGTGATCACCGGGGTGGGCGGCACCGGGGTCGTGACCATCGGCGCGATCCTTGCGCAGGCCGCGCAGATCGACGGCAAGGGCGCGGGCATGATGGAAATGGCCGGGCTCGCGCAGAAGGGCGGCGCGGTGCATATCCATTGCCGCATCGCCAATACCCCCGAGGAAATCAGCGCCATCCGCGTGGCCACCGGCGAGGCCGATGCCCTCATCGGTGGCGATCTGGTGGTGAGCGCGGGCGCAAAAACGCTGGGCCTGACGCGGCAGGGGCGCACCGGGGCGGTGGTCAACAGCCACGAGATCATCACCGGCGAGTTTACCCAAAGCCCCGAGTTCCGCCTGCCCGCCGAGCGGCTGGAACTGGCGCTTCAGGCGCGGCTGCGCGACGATGTGCAGCTTTTCGACGCGTCGGAACTTGCGCGCGTGGCGATGGGCGATTCGATCTATTCCAACATGATGGTATTCGGCGCGGCCTGGCAGCGGGGCCTGATCCCGCTCAGCCACGAGGCGATCACGGAGGCCATCCGCCTCAACGGCGCGGCGGTGGAGGCCAATCTGCGCGCCTTCGACGTGGGCCGTTGGGCGGCGCATGACCCGCAGGCGGCGGCGCGGCTGGTGACGCCTAGGGTGGTGGCGAAGCCGAAAACGCTTGAAGAGCGGATCGCCTATCGTGCCGACCACCTTGTGAAATATCAGGGCAAGCGGCTGGCCAAGCGCTATCGCAAGCTGGTGGACAGCGTGAGCGATGAGGGCGTGCGCGATGCGGTGGCGCAGGGCTATCACAAGCTTCTGGCCTACAAGGACGAATACGAGGTGGCGCGGCTGCATCTGGAGACGGAAGCGAAGGCGCGCGCCGAGTTCGGCGGGGATTTCACGATGAAATTCCACCTCGCCCCGCCGATCCTGCCCAAAACCGGCCCCGACGGACGGCCCGTCAAGCGCGAATATGGCCCCGGCATGTTGCGCGGCTTCCGGCTTCTGGCGCGGCTCAAGGGGTTGCGCGGCACGCCGCTTGATCCTTTCGGGCGCAGCGAGGAGCGGCGGATGGAGCGCGCGCTGATCCGTCAATACGAGGCCGACATGGCCGAGGTGCTGCCCAAACTCACGCCGCAGACGCGCGATGCGGTCATTGCGCTGGCGCTGCTGCCGCTCTCGATCCGCGGCTTTGGCCCGGTCAAGCAGGCCAATGCCGCCAAGGCGGAAAAGCGGCGCGAGGAGTTGCTGGCCGTGATCCGCGCGGGCGGGCCGGAAATGGCGCGTGCGGCAGAATGACCGTCATGAAAATGTCATGTGATCTGGTCATGGGTGTCGCATAAATTTAACAGGGCAGCGACTCAGCCCGAGGGAAGGCCCATGCGCCAGGAACGTCATATCGCCCGCGACATCAGCTATTCCTTTTCCGCCCAGACCAAGGGTGGACGGGCCATGATCCGCACGATGGAGAACCTCACCGGGCGGATCGGCCTGATCAAGCGTGCGGCGGGCTATGAGCACGAAGTGGCGCAGGGCCGCGATTTCTGGGAGGTGATCGTCGAGCGCTATGGCCTCAGCCTTGATATCATCGGCGGCAGTCTTGATCTGGTGCCGCGCGAGGGGCCATTGGTGCTGATTGCCAATCACCCCTACGGCATCCTCGACGGACTGATGATGGGCCATATCCTGCGCCGCACGCGCGGCGATTTCCGCATCCTCGCGCATCAGATCTTCCGCCGCGCCCCCGATCTCGAACGGGTGATCCTGCCGATCAGCTTTGACGAGAGCCGCGAGGCGGTCGCGCTCAACCTCGAGACGCGCAAGACGGCGCTGTCGTATCTGGGTCAGGGCGGGGCCATCGGCATTTTTCCCGGCGGCACGGTCAGCACGGCGGCCAAGCCGTTTTCGCGCCCGCTCGATCCCGGTTGGCGCGGCTTTACCGCGCGGATGATCGCCAAATCCGATGCCACTGTGCTGCCGGTCTATTTCGACGGTCACACCAGCCGCCTTTTTCAGCTTGCCAGCCATCTGCATGTCACGCTGCGCATGGGGCTCTTGATCAAGGAATTCCGCAAGCGGGTGGATACGCCGGTGCGCGTTGTCATCGGCGCGCCCATCCCGCGCGCCGATCTGGCCCCCTATGCGGGCGATACCAAATCGCTCATGGCGTTCCTGCGGCAAAAGACCTATGAGTTGTCGCCAAATCCGGTCGCGGCCTCCGAGATCGGGTTCGAATTCGACTGATTTCGCAGGTGGCCTCATGGCGGTTGGGATTTTCGATAGCGGGCTGGGTGGCCTGACGGTCTGGGATGCGGTGAGCAAACGCCTGCCCGAGGTGCCCATTGTCTATCTGGGCGACAACGCACACACGCCTTACGGGGTGCGCGACGCGGATGACATTTATGATCTGACCACGGCCTCGGTGTCGCGCCTGTTTGAGGCTGGTTGCGATCTGGTGATCCTTGCGTGCAACACCGCGTCTGCCGCCGCCCTGCGCCGGATGCAGGAGGCGTGGGTGCCCGCAGACAAGCGCGTGCTGGGCGTGTTCGTGCCGCTCATCGAGGCGCTGACTGAGCGGCAATGGGGCGACAATTCCCCCCCGCGCGAGGTGGCGGTGAAGAACGTCGCGCTGTTCGCCACGCCCGCCACGGTGGCAAGCCGCGCCTTTCAGCGTGAGCTTGCGTTTCGCGCCATCGGTGTCGATGTCGAGGCGCAGGCCTGCGGCGGCGTCGTGGATGCCATCGAGGAGGGCGACATGATCCTCGCCGAGGCGCTGGTGCGCAGCCATGTCGATGCGCTCCGCCGCAAGATGCCGCACCCGGAGGCCGCCGTGCTGGGCTGCACCCATTATCCGCTGGTGGAAGAGGTTTTCCGCGACGCGCTTGGCCCGGATGTGGCGGTCTATTCACAGCCCTCCCTCGTGGCGGCGAGCCTTGCCGATTACCTCGCCCGCCGCCCCGAGAAGGTGGGCGCGGGTGGTGAGGCGATGTTTCTCACCACGGGCGACCCCAAGCGCGTATCCTCCCGCGCGACGCAGTTTCTGCGACGAGAGATCACATTCCGCCCCGCCTGACCCTGCCAAACCATCCTCTGCGAGGACCAGATGACCCATAAAATCGCCATTCTCGGAGCCTCGGGCTATACCGGGGCAGAGCTTGTCCGCTTGATCGCCACCCATCCCGATCTCGAAATCGCCGCGCTGGCCGCCAATTCCAAGGCGGGCCAAGCGATGGGGCAGGTGTTCCCGCATCTGCGCCATCTCGACCTGCCGGACCTTGTGACGATCGAAGAGATTGATTTCACCGGCATTGACCTGTGTTTCTGCGCCCTGCCGCACAAGACCAGCCAGGAGGTGATCGCCGCCCTGCCGCGCGATTTGCGCATCGTGGACCTGTCGGCGGATTTCCGGCTGCGCGACCCGGCGGCCTATGAGAAATGGTATGGCAACCCCCATGCCGCGCCCGAGTTGCAGCGTGAGGCGGTCTATGGCCTGACCGAATTCTACCGCGAGGAAATCGCGGGCGCGCGGCTGGTGGCGGGGACGGGCTGCAACGCGGCGACGGGGCAGTATATCCTGCGCCCGCTGATCGCGGCGGGGGTGATTGATCTGGACGAGATCATCCTCGATTTGAAATGCGGCGTGTCGGGCGCGGGGCGCAGCCTCAAGGAAAACCTGCTTCATGCCGAGTTGTCCGAGGGCTATCACGCCTACGCGGTGGGCGGCACGCATCGTCATATGGGCGAGTTCGATCAGGAGTTTTCGCGCGTCGCCGGGCGGCCCGTGGAGATCCAGTTCACGCCCCATCTGGTGCCCGCCAATCGCGGCATTCTCGCCACCGGCTATGTGCGGGGCGACGCGGCGGAGATCCATGCCACGCTGGCGGCGGCCTATGCCGATGAGCCGTTCCTCATCACGCTTCCCTTGGGCGAGACGCCCAGCACGCGGCATATCCGGGGCAGCAATTTCTGCCATATCGGCGTGGTGGCGGATCGGCGCGCGGGGCGGGCCATCGTCATCGCGGCACTCGATAACCTGACAAAAGGTAGCAGCGGGCAGGCATTGCAAAACGCCAACCTGATGTTATCTCTGAGCGAGACAAGTGGCCTCATGCTGGCCCCGGTCTTTCCCTGATTGCGGGTGGAGCCCATGAAAACACTCAAGAAAAAACGCCGCGTTCAGGTTATCGCCATTGCCGCCATCGCGCTGATCGCGGCCACCGCGCTCATTGGCTACGGGATGCGCGACGGGATCAATTTCTTCCGCTCGCCCAGCCAGGTCGTGGCAGAACCGCCTGCGCCCACGGAAATATTCCGCATCGGCGGGCTGGTCGAGGAAGGCAGCATTCGCCGGGGCGAGGGCGAGACCGTGCGCTTTACCGTCACCGATGGCGGGGCCTCGGTGCCGGTCACCTTTACCGGCATCCTGCCCGATCTTTTTGCCGAGAATCAGGGCATGGTCGGCACCGGCTCGCTGCAAGACGGCGTGTTCGTGGCCTCGGAAATCCTCGCCAAGCATGACGAGGATTACATGCCCAAGGAGGTCGTGGACGCGCTCAAGGAACAGGGCGTCTATGTCGAGCCAAGCGGTGGCTGAGCGCCCCCAACCACCGCACGCGGCCCCAAGCCTGCGTTAACCACCGTTCCCCACCCTGCTTGCGTCAACCGCGCAAGAGGGGAACCGGATGCAGAGCGTCAGGCAGATTGCCGAGGAAATCGTCGCCCGCGAGGGTGGCTTCGTCAACGACCCGGACGATCCGGGCGGGGCCACGAATTTCGGGGTCACCATCCACACCATGCGCCGTCTCGGCCTCGATCTTGATCGCGACGGGGGGATTGACGCGGGCGATGTGCGCGCACTGAGCCGTGCGCAGGCCGTCGATATCTTTATCGAGCATTACTATCGCCGCCCCGGCATCGACCGCCTGCCCGAGGCGCTGCGCGCGAGCGTCTTTGACATGCAGGTCAATGCTGGCGCGAACGCGGTCCGCATCCTGCAGGTGCTGCTGCGCGAGATGGCTCATGCGGTCGATACCGATGGCGTGATCGGGCCGCAGACGGTGGCGGCGGCGCAGGCGGCGGCAGAGGCCGCGCCCGATCACATCGCCGATGCCTACGGGATCGCGCGGCGCAATTATTACCTCCGGCTTGCCGATGCCCGCCCCGCCAGCCGCAAATTCGCGCGCACGCGGGCAGGGGGCAAGGGCGGCTGGGTCCGGCGCGCCGAGGCATTCATCGCGCCGCGCTATCATCTGAGCGCGGCGGAATTCAGCGAGAGGGTGGCCCAATGGTAGGCGATATTCTTCGGGTGCTGTTCGGCGGCACCGGCAATGTCGTGCGCGAGACGGCAGAGGTGTTCCGCGTCAATGCCGAAGCCGCAGACGCGCGCGGGGCCGAGATGCAGCGCGCGGCGCTCGATCAGATGGCGGCAGAGTTTCGCGCCACCGACCGGGGCTTGTTCGACCGGATCATCGACGGGCTGAACCGCGTGCCGCGCCCGGCGATGGCGCTGGGCACGCTGGGGCTGATGGTGTCGGCGATGGTCGATCCCTTGTGGTTCGGCGAGCGCATGGCGGGGCTCGCGTTGGTGCCAGAGCCGCTCTGGTGGCTGCTGGGGGCGATCGTGAGCTTTTATTTTGGCGCGCGGCATCAGGCCAAGGGACAGGAATTCCAACGCTCTCTGGCCGCGACGTTGGCGCGCGCGCCGCAGGTTCTGGAGACGGTCCAGAGCCTGCGCGCGCTGCGCCATGACAGCCCCGGCGCCGCCGATCCCGGCGCGGACGCGCGCGTGACGCGGGCGGCGGTCGCTATGGGCGCGAACCCGGCGCTTGACGCGTGGCGCGCCGGAGGGTGAGGGCTGCCGCGACAATGTGATCCGGCTTTCTTGACGATTGCCATTGGACGGCGGGCGCGCCGGGATTATAGTCTGCTCATGATTATAGAACTCGGCCACTTTGCCCTCGCCCTCGCCTTTGTCGTGGCCTCTATTCAGGTCGTGATCCCGCTTGTCGGCGCGCATCGGCGCTGGCCCGGCTGGATGGCGGTGGCAGAGCCTGCCGCCACCGCGCAATTCCTGCTGGTGGCGGCGTCCTTTGCGGCGCTGACATATGCCTTTGTCACCTCGGATTTCTCGTTGCGGCTGGTGGTGCTCAACAGCCATACCGACAAGCCGTTGCTCTACAAGATCACCGGCGTTTGGGGCAATCACGAGGGCTCCATGCTGCTCTGGGTGATGATCGTGGCGCTGTTTGGCGCGGCGGTGGCGTGGTTCGGCGACAACCTGCCCCCCACGCTCAAGGCCCGCGTCCTGAGCGTGCAGGCGATGATCGGGGTGGCGTTCCTGGCCTTCGTTCTGTTCACCTCCAACCCGTTCCTGCGCATGGATGTGCCGCCCTTCAACGGGCAGGATCTCAACCCGCTGTTGCAGGATCCCGGCCTCGCGTTCCACCCGCCGTTTCTCTATCTCGGCTATGTCGGCCTCTCGATGACCTTCTCCTTTGCCGTCGCGGCGCTCATTGAGGGGCGTGTGGATGCCGCCTGGGGCCGCTGGGTGCGGCCCTGGACGCTGGCGGCGTGGATCTTCCTGACCATCGGTATCGGGCTTGGCTCCTGGTGGGCCTATTACGAGCTGGGCTGGGGCGGGTTCTGGTTCTGGGACCCGGTGGAAAATGCCTCGTTCATGCCATGGCTGATTGCGGCGGCGCTACTTCACTCCGCCATCGTGGTGGAAAAGCGCGAGGCGCTGAAAAGCTGGACGATCCTTTTGGCGATCATCGCCTTCGGATTCTCAATGGTGGGGGCATTCATCACCCGTTCGGGCGTGCTGACAAGCGTGCATGCCTTTGCCACCGACCCCGAGCGCGGGGTGTTCCTGCTGGGCATCCTCGCGGTGTTCATGATCGGCGCGCTGACGCTTTTCGCGATGCGCGCGGGGGTGATGCAGGCCAAGGGCGTGTTCGGCGTGCTGAGCCGCGAATCGGTGTTGGTGCTCAACAATATCCTGCTGGCGGTCGCGGCCTTCGTGGTGTTTTTCGGCACGATCTGGCCGCTGGTGGCGGAAATGCTGTTCGACCGCAAGCTGTCGGTCGGTGCGCCGTTCTTCAACGCGGCCTTCACGCCGTTCATGGTGTTGCTGGGCCTCGTGTTGCCTCTGGGCGCGATGATGGCGTGGAAACGCGCCAAGCCGGGCCGCGCGATGCGCAGCCTCGCCCCGGCCTTCGCACTGGCGGTGGCGGTGGGCGCGCTCGCCTGGGCGATGCAGAGCGGGCGTTCGGCGCTGGGGCCGATGGGGCTTTTCTTCGCGGCGTGGCTGATCTCCGGTGCCGCGGTAGAGCTTTGGTCGCGCACCGGACGCGGGGCAGGGCGGTTCGCGCGGCTGCGGCGGCTGCCGCGCGCCGATTGGGGCAAGGCGGTGGCCCATGGCGGGCTTGGCGTGACGATGGCCGGGATCGCCGCTATGATGGCCTGGCAGGCCGAGGATATCCGCGTGATGCAGACCGGCGACACGGTCGAGCTTGCAGGCTATACGCTGCGGCTTGACGAGGTGCGCCAGGAGCAGGGGCCGAATTACCTTGCCACCATCGCGGTGCTGACGCTGGGCCGCGACGGGCGTGAGATTGCCACCATGCGCCCGGAAAAACGCATCTACCCCGTGGCCGCCCTGCCCACCACCGAGGCCGCGCTGCATAACAGCTTTTTGCGCGACATCTACGTCGCGATCGGCGATCCGCAGGAGGGCGGCGGCTGGGCGGTGCGCAGCTATTACAAGCCGCTGGCGAACTGGATCTGGGGCGGCTCGATCCTGATGGCGCTGGGCGGGTTCCTGTCACTCAGCGACCGGCGGTTCCGGGTGGCGGCGGGCGCGCGGAAGCAGCCGCAGGGGGTGCCTGCGGAATGAAACGGCTGATCCTCGCGCTTTGCGTCATCGCGGCCCCGGCCTGGGCGGTGAAACCCGATGAAATCCTCGACGATCCGGCGCTGGAGGCGCGGGCGCGTGAGATATCGGCGGGGCTGCGCTGTCTTGTCTGCCGCAACGAGAATATCGACGATTCCAACGCCGAGCTGGCCCGCGATCTGCGCCTTCTGGTGCGCGAGCGGCTGGTGGCGGGCGACAGCAACGAGGAGACGGTGGCCTATATCGTCGATCGCTACGGCGAATATGTGCTGCTCAATCCCACCGCCGAGGGGGCCAACCTGCTGTTGTGGCTGGCCGGGCCGTTGATGCTTGGCGCGGGGCTGCTGATGGGCGGGCTTTACATGCGCCGCCGCTCAACGGCTGCCGAGCCCGAGGCGCGACGGCTCAGCGCCGAGGAAGAGGACCGGCTGCGCGAAATCCTGCGGGAGTGACGCGCGGTTGCCCTTGGCCTTGGCGCTGGCTTGCGCTTTGATGGCGCGACATTACCTATGAGGCGCGACACCATGAAGGATTACCAGACCATCACCCTCGATCTCGCGGGCGGCGTGGCCACGCTGCGGCTCAACCGGCCCGAGCGGATGAACGCGCTCAACACGCCGATGCGCGCCGAGATCACCGATGCCATGACCCATGCGGGCCGCACCGCGCGGGTGGTGGTGCTGACCGGCAATGGCCGCGCCTTCTGTTCGGGCCAGGACCTGAGCGATGGCGGCAACGCCGCCACCCTCGATCTGGAGCGGGTGCTGCGCGAGGAATACGTGCCGATGCTGCGCGCGATCACCGATTGCCCGGTGCCGGTGATTTCAGCGGTGAACGGGCCTGCGGCGGGGGCGGGGGCCAATCTCGCGCTGGCGGCGGATGTGGTGATCGCGACCGAGAGCGCCTATTTCCTCCAGGCCTTTGCCCGGATCGGCCTGATGCCCGACGCTGGCGGCACCTGGGCGCTGCCGCGCCAGGTGGGCTTTGCCAAGGCGATGGGGGCGGCGCTTTTCGCCGAGCCGGTCAGCGCCCGGCAGGCCAGCGATTGGGGCATGATCTGGGAGGCCGTCGGCGATGACGCGTTCGAGGCCCATTGGCAGGCCCGCGCCACGCAGCTCGCCGAGGGGCCGACACAGGCCTACAAGGCGATCAAGGAGGCGATCCGCGGCTCGTGGGATAACGCGCTTGACGGCCAGTTGGAGATAGAGGCGCGGCTGCAAGGGGCCTGCGGGCAAAGCCGCGATTTCCAGGAAGGCGTGCTCGCCTTTCTCGAAAAGCGCCCCGCGCGGTTCGAGGGGCGGTAGCGGGCGATATCTGACGGATATGGCGCAAGGATGATCGGGCTTGCCATGCTGCGCGGTGCGGAGGGATGGCCATGACCTGCCATTCAAGGCTTCAGAGACGAGCCGCGCGGTCGCTGGGCCGGGGACTAGCGATGCAACGACGGAAACTGCCGCTTTATGGCAGCCAAATCCGTGTGACACCGATAGGTTACGCGCCTTCTCGAAATCGCTAGGCCGCCGGACGGCCCAGCGATCGCGCGGCGGCGTGCAAGCACGCCTTGACTCCGCGCGGGGGCTAGCAGCAACCTCCGCCTCAGCCCACAAACGTCCCGCGCACCAACCTCACACCCACTTCGCCAGCGGCGGCAGGCTCATCAGCACGGCATTCGCGTCATGCCCGGTGGCGAGGCCGAATTTCGTGCCACGGTCGTAGACAAGGTTGTATTCGGCATAAAGCCCGCGATGCACAAGCTGCGTGTCGCGGTCGGCCTCGGTGAAATCCTGCACCCGGCGGCGCTCGATCAAGGGCAGATAGGCGGGCAGGAAGGCGCGCCCGATATCCTGCGTGAGCGCGAAATCGGCCTCCCAGTCGCCGGTGTTGCGATCATCCATGAAGATGCCACCCACCCCGCGCGCGCGGCCCCGGTGGGGGATGTAGAAATATTCGTCCGCCCAGGCCTTGAGCTTGGGGTATAGATCGGCCCCGTGGGGATCGAGATGGGCTTTCTGCGTGGCATGGAAATGGCCCGTGTCCTCGGCATATTCGATGCAGGGGTTGAGGTCCGATCCGCCGCCGAACCACCAGGCATGCGGCGTCCAGAACATGCGGGTATTCATGTGGACGGCGGGGCAATGCGGGTTCTGCATATGCGCCACAAGGCTGATGCCAGAGGCCCAGAAACGCGGGTCATCCGCCATGCCGGGCACGCCGCGCGCGGCCATCGCCTTTTGCGCCGCAGCCCCAAGATGGCCATAGACTTCGGAGACGTTGACGCCCACCTTCTCGAACACGCGCCCGCCGCGCATCACGCTCATCAGCCCGCCGCCCGCCTCCGTGCCGTCGTCGCTCGTGCGCCGGGTCTCGCTCACGTCAAACCGGGCCGGGGCGGCACCCGCAAGCGGGCCGGTATCGTGGCTGTCCTCCAGCGCCTCGAAGGCGGCGGTGATCTCGTCGCGCAGGGCGCGGAACCAGGCGCTTGCGCGGGCTTTTTGCGGGATGAAATCGTCGGTCATGGCATGGTCTTTCAATGTGCGGGGGCGGTGACCGGATCGAGCAGGGTGCGCCCGCCATCCATCGTCATGATCTGCCCGGTCATGAACCCCGCCCCGTCCGAGGCGAGATATTGCACCGCCTCTGCCAGTTCGGTGGCCGAGGCGATGCGACCGAGGGGCGTGTGATCCTCGATATCCTCGCGATACCCGCTATGGTCGCGCAGCGTATCCTTGAGTGAGGCGCTCATCACCGAGCCAAAGGCCACCGCGTTGACGCGGATCTGGTGCGGCGCGAGCGCCACGGCAAGGCTGCGCGTCATCTGGTCGAGCGCGGCGGACGAGATCGAATAGGCCATCAGGTCGGGATGGGTGCGGCGCGCGGCGATGGATGAGAGGTTGACGATGGCCCCGGCAGAGCCCTTTTTGCCGCCCTTCGCCTGCTTTATCATCCGCCGCGCGACAAGCTGGCTCATGCGCAGGGCCGTCATCAGGTTTTGCTGCAACAGCGTCTCGACCCCGTCATCGTCGGGGTTGAGCGCATCCGAGGCCGCGACCTGCCGACAGGCATTGACCAGGATATCCACCTCCTCGAACGCGTCGAGCGTGGCCGACAGAAGGTTGGCCTGAGCCAGTTTCTGGCGCATGTCGCCGGCGAAAAACCGGATATTGTCGCCCTCGGCAAGCGTGCCCAGTTCTGCCTTGAGGCGGGCTTCGTCGCGGTCGGCGAACATCACCTTGGCGCCCTTGTCGGCAAAATGCCGCCCGATGGCGAGGCCAACCCCGTTGGCGGCACCGGTGACGATGGCGGTCTTGCCGGAGATGGAAAAAGACATGGGAACGGCCTTCTGATTGCTCCGTCGCGCGGCCACGTTAGGCGATTTCAGCGCCGCTGGCGAGAGGGATGGCTGGCGTGGAGGATCTTGAAACGGGTATCGCCCGCCGCTTCCTCGACGCGCTTGAAATGCTGCGCCAGCGTGGCCTCGTAGGCGAGGTGGCGATTGGCCACCAGCCACAGCGCGCCCGCCGGTTTCAGCATCCCGGCAGCCGCAGCGATAAAGGCACGGCCGAGGCCGGGATCGGCGGCGCGCCCGGTGTGAAAGGGCGGGTTCATGATGACCGTGTCGGCGGCGGTGGCGGGGTGCCAGCGGGTGGCATCGGCCCAGTGGAAATGGGCGCGGCTGCCGGTGATGTTGCGCCGCGCACAGGCAAGCGCATCGGCATCGGCCTCGACCAGGTCGAGCCGGGTGATGGTCTCGCGCACAAGTGCGCGCGCCGAGAGATAGCCCCAGCCGCCGCCAAGGTCGATGACATGGCCGCCGAGTTTGGGCGGCAGCGTGTCGGCGAGCGCGCGCGATCCGGGGTCGATCCCGTCGGCGGAAAAATTGCCCGCCGCGGTGACGAACCCGCCCTCGATCTGGCGAAGGGCCGCAGGCAGCCACGCGTGGAGGTCGGCACCAGGGGCAAGGGCAAAGAGCTTGCCATGCGCCTTGGAGAGCGGCGCGCCGGGGGTGGCGTGGGCGTGCGCGCGCAGGGCGCGCAGCATCGATTCGATACCGCTGGTCTTGTCGCCATCCACGATCACCGGCCCGTCGGTATGGGCCGTGGCCGTCGCGATCATCGCCTGCGCCAGCGCGCGCGCGCGCGGCAGGCAGACAAGCGCCGCCGCGTAGCGCCCCGAGGGTGCGGTGGCGCACTCAAGGCCCTCGCCGGTGAAGTGATCGTGATCGGGCTTGAGCGTGGTGATGACCTGCACGCGCCCCTTGGGCAGCGCCGACAGATCCGCGCCCGCGCGCGGCCCGATGACGGCGATGCGCCCCGCCTCGGGCAGGGCAACGGCCCCGCTTTCCAGCGCGAGCGTCAGGCGCGTGCCAAGGCCCACGTTATTCCTTTTCCATCGTGCATTGCAGCGGATGCTGGTGGCGACGGGCGAAATCCATCACCTGCGCCACCTTGGTTTCGGCGATCTCGTGGCTGAACACGCCGACGACGGCGACGCCCTTCTTGTGGACGGTTAGCATGATCTCGAACGCCTGCGCGTGCGACATGCCGAAAAACCGCTCCAGCACCGCGACGACGAATTCCATCGGCGTGTAATCGTCGTTGAGCAGCAGCACCTTGTAGAGCGGCGGGCGCTTGGTCTTGGCGCGCGTCTTGGTGACGATGGCGCTGTCGGCGTCATCGTCCTCGGGGCCGGTCATGGTGGTGATCGGGACGTGTGCGGACATGCTGAGTGCTCTTGGCCGTGGCTGGTGGGTTTGGTTGCGATGGCGGGCTTTGCGCGCCCCGGCCCCTCTATATAACCGATGAGGCCGCCGAGAAAAGGGGGGTGGGGCGCGGTCGCCTCAATTCGTGGCCGTGACGGGGCCGCGCCCGGCAATCAGGGCGGTGACCTCGGCTGCCGCCCCGGTGACCGCCGCGCCGAAGGCGGGCAGCCGATCCTCGGCAAAGCGCGAGGAGGGGCCGGAAATCGAGATGCCGCCGCAGGGCTCGCCCCGCCCGTCGAGGATGGCTGCGCTGATGCAGGACATGCCCTCGTAACGCTCGTCGCGGTCGAACGACCAGCCGCGCGCGCGAATCGCGGCAAGATCGGCGGCGAGGCTGTGACGGTCGCGATGGGTGCGCGGGGTAAAGCCCGCAAGCCGCGTCTCGGGCAGCAGGCGGCGCAGCCGGTCCTCGGGCAGGGCGGCGAGGATCGCCTTGCCGATGCCCGAGGCGTGCATCGGCGTGCGCGAGCCGGGCGGAAAGAAGGCGCGGATCGGGTTGCCGGTCTCGACCTGGCCGATAAAGACCACCTCGGCCCCGTCCGGTACGGCGAGATTGGCGGTCTCGCCGGTCTCTTCCATCAGCCGCCGCATGACCGGGCGGCCGGCATCGGCAAGGTTGGTGCGCTTGAGATAGGCAACGCCGGTGCGATAGGCCTCGATGCCGATGCTCCAATCCTGCCGCTCGTCGTCGAACCGCACGAAATCATGGCCTTGCAGCGTGGAGAGGATGCGGTGGGTGGTGGCGGTGGGGATGTCGAGCGCGCGCGACAGATCGCTGAGGCTGGTGCCGTCTTGCCCTGCGACAGCGGTGAGCACGCTGAGCGCGCGGTCGAGCGCCTGCATGGTGCCCGCGCTGCTTTCGGTGAATTGCGATTTTGGGCGGCCACGGGGGCGTTTGGTCTGGGTCATGGGCGGGCCTGTGATGGGGAGGGTGAGCCGCGCGAGTGCCCGACCGCGGGTGGGCGCTGCAACGGTTTTGGCAGGCGATTTATGGTGCCGAATACTTGAACGATGATGCGGGTGTGCACCGTTGCAAAAGCGCCCGCCCGTCCGGGCGGTCGGGCGCTCGCGCGGCGGCGTGCAAGCACGCCTTGATTCCGCGCGGGGGCATGATTTTTGGCGGCTTGGATCATGATCGTTCCTGTATCACGCGCCTTGCATCATATTTCCAGTGAAAAATATTTCCATAGTATTCTCTGTCACGAGAATTGAAAAATATAAAACAACATAAAATCATATATTAAGGTTTTTACAGTCAAGAATGAAAAACATTTTCAATAAAATTGCATCCCGCCCCGTTCCGCGCCATGATGTCCCATCACGAGGAGGCCTGCGCCATGTCAGATCAAAACCCGGTTTTCATCCCCGGCCCGACCAATATCCCCGACCGCCTGCGCCGCGCCATGCAGGTGCAGACGATGGATCACCGCTCGCCCGCCTTTGCCGGGGCTCTTGCCCCCGTTCTGGCGGGCTGCAAGACGGTGTTCGGCACCTCTGAGGCCGAGATCATCACCTTCCCCTCCTCCGGCACCGGCGGTTGGGAGGCGGCGATCACCAACACGCTCTCGCCCGGCGACAAGGTGCTGGTGGCGCGCTACGGCATGTTCAGCCATCGCTGGATCGACATGTGCCAGCGCCACGGCCTGGATGTGCAGATCATCGACTGCCCCTGGGGCAGCGGCGCGCCCGCCGACCGCTTCGCCGACGCGCTGCGCGCTGACACGGCCCACACGATCAAGGCGGTTCTGGTCACGCATAACGAGACCGCGACGGGCGTCAAATCCGACATCGCCGCCGTGCGCGCGGCGATGGATGGGGCCGGGCACCCGGCACTTTTGATGGTGGATTGCGTGTCATCCCTCGGCTCGATGCCGTTCGAGATGGACGGTTGGGGCGTGGATATCGCCGTGTCCGGCTCGCAAAAGGGGTTCATGCTCGCGACCGGCATGGCGATTGTCGCCGTCAGCCCCAAGGCGCTTGCCACGATGGAGGGGGCCACCCTGCCGCGCACCTTCTTTGACTTCCGCGACATGATGAAGGCAAATGCCAGCGGCGGCTTTCCCTACACGCCGCCGCTGCAACTGATTTTTGGCATGGCCGAGAGCCTCAAGATGCTGTTCGAGGAGGGGCTGGAGAATGTCTATGCCCGCCACACGCGGCTGGCCGAGGGGGTGCGCGCTGCGGTTCAGGCCTGGGGGCTGGAGCTGGTGGCGCAATCGCCCGCGCTTTATTCCGACACGGTGAGCGCCATTTACGTGCCCGAGGGCTTTGACAGCAACGCGCTGGTGAACCACGCTTTCGCCACCTACGGGATGAGCTTTGGCGTGGGGCTGGGCGAGATGAACGGTCGCGCCTTCCGCATCGGCCACCTGGGCAGCCTCACGGATGCGATGGTGCTCTCGGGGCTGGCCACGATCGAGATGGCGATGGCCGATCTCGATTATCCGATCCGGCTTGGCAGCGGTGTGATGGCGGCGCAGGAGCATTTTCGGGCCACCGTGAAACGCGCGCTGACACAGGCTGCATGAGGGGAGAGACCATGCTTGATACGAGAGACAAGACCGGTGCCGATCTGAGCATCGACGACATGCTGGCCGCGCGCGCACGGATCGCGCCCTATATCCACCGCACGCCAGTGCTGACCTCGTCGTTCCTCAACAACCTGACCGGGGCTGACCTGCATTTCAAATGCGAGAATTTTCAGAAGGCGGGTGCGTTCAAGGTGCGCGGCGCGTCGAACGCGGTTTTCGGCCTGTCGGACGAGATCGCCGCGCGCGGCGTGGCGACGCATTCGAGCGGCAACCATGCGCTCAGCCTCAGCTATGCCGCCGGACGGCGGGGCATTCCCTGCCATGTGGTCATGCCCCGCACCGCCCCGCAGGCCAAGAAGGACGCCGTGCGCGGCTATGGCGGGATCATCACCGAATGCGAGCCGTCAACGACGAGCCGCGAAGAGGTGTTCGCCCGCGTGCAGGCCGAGACGGGGGCCGAATTCGTGCATCCCTACAACGATCCGCGCGTGATCGCGGGGCAGGCCACCTGTTCGGCGGAACTGATCGAGCAGGTCGAGGGGCTGGACGCGGTGATCGCCCCCATCGGCGGCGGCGGCATGATCTCGGGCACCTGCCTGACGCTGTCCAATCTCGCGCCGCATGTGAAAATCTACGCCGCCGAGCCGGAGCAGGCCGACGACGCCGCGCGGTCGTTCCGCGCGGGCCATATCATCGCCGATGACGCGCCCAATACCGTGGCAGACGGGCTCAAGGTGCCGCTTAAGGAAAACACCTGGCATTTCGTCAGCCATTTCGTTGAGGATGTACTGACCGCGAGCGAGCAGGAGATCATCGACGCGATGAAACTCACCTGGGCGCGCATGAAGATCGTGATCGAGCCAAGCTGCGCCGTGCCGCTGGCCGTGATCCTGAAAAACCCCGAGGTCTTCGCGGGCAAGCGCGTCGGCGTCATCATCACCGGCGGCAATGTCGATCTCGACAGCCTGCCCTGGATCAAGTGAGGCCGCACAGCGCGCGCCCCTGTAAAACAACCGGAGGATACCATGAAAGACGCGATCAATCTTGACGAATACGAAGTGGGCTTCGACATCCCCGCTCTGCCCGGCATGGACGAGGCCGATATTCAAACGCCGTGCCTCGTGCTCGATCTCGACGCGCTGGAGCGCAATATCAAGAAGATGGGCGATTGGGCCCGCGCGCATGGCGTGCGCCACCGTGTGCATGGCAAGATGCACAAATCGGTGGATGTGGCCAAGTTGCAGGAGAGCCTTGGCGGTGCCTGCGGCGTCTGCTGCCAGAAGGTGAGCGAGGCCGAGGTATTCGCGCGCGGCGGCATCAAGGATGTGCTGGTATCCAATCAGGTGCGCGACCCGGCCAAGATCGACCGGCTGGCGCGGCTGCCGAAACTCGGCGCGCGCGCGATTTGCTGCGTCGATGATCTGGCCAATGTGGCGGACCTATCGGCGGCGGCCGTGAAGCATGGCACAGAGATCGAATGCCTTGTGGAAATCGACTGCGGCGCGGGGCGCTGCGGTGTGACCACCACCCCCGCCGTGATCGAGATTGCCAAGGACATCGACGCGGCACCGGGGCTCAAGTTCGCCGGTATCCAGGCCTATCAGGGCGCGATGCAGCATATGGACAGCTATGAGGACCGCAAGGCCAAGATCGAGGTGGCCGTGGCGCAGGTGCGCGACGCGGTCGAGGGGCTGAAGGCCCAAGGGCTGGACTGCGACATCGTCGGCGGCGGCGGCACCGGCAGCTATTATTTCGAGGGCACCTCGGGCGTCTATAACGAGCTTCAGTGCGGCTCTTATGCCTTCATGGATGCCGATTACGGGCGCATTCTGGACAAGGACGGCAACCGGATCGACCAGGGCGAGTGGGAAAACGCGCTCTTCATCCTGACCTCCGTCATGAGCCACGCCAAGGCGGACAAGGCGATCGTGGATGCAGGCCTCAAGGCGCAATCGGTGGATAGCGGCCTGCCGGTGATCTTTGGCCGCACGGATGTGCAATATGTGAAATGCTCGGACGAGCATGGCGTGGTGGCCGACCCCGACGGCGTGCTCAAGGTCAACGACAAGCTGCGGCTGGTGCCGGGCCATTGCGACCCGACCTGCAATGTCCATGACTGGTATGTCGGCGTGCGCGGCGGCAAGGTCGAGACGGTCTGGCCGGTCTCGGCGCGCGGCAAGGCGTATTGAGGGCGGGCATGATGGACAGCCAAACAGAGATGCAAGGCATTGTCATCGTCGGCGAAGGTGTCTGCGAAGAAGTGATCACCCGCGCGGATGCTTTCGGCGCGGTGGAGGCCGTATTCGCCGCCATGGCGCGGGGCGATGCCTATAATTTCCCCGTCGTGCGCGAGGCGATCGGTCACGCCGACGCACTCTACGGCTTCAAAGGCGGGTTTGACCGCGCGGGGCTGGCGCTTGGCCTCAAGGCGGGGGGATACTGGCCCGGCAACATGGACAAGGGACTGACCAACCATCAGTCCACCGTGTGCCTCTTCGATCCCGATACCGGGCAGTTATCGGCGCTGGTGGGCGGCAATTACCTGACCGCTTTGCGCACGGCGGCCTCCTCCTCGGTCTCAATCGCCCATCTGGCGCGCAAGGATGCAAAGGTTCTGGGCATGGTCGGCGCGGGCCATCAATCGACCTTCCAGTTGCGCGCCGCCGCCGAGCAGCGCGATTTCGAGAAGGTCGTCGCGTGGAACCCGCATCCCGAGATGCTGCCGCGCCTTGGCGCGGTGGCCGAGGAACTGGGGCTGGCCTTCGAGGCGCTCACGCCCGAGGAACTGGGTGCCGAGGCCGATGTGATCATCACCATCACCAGCGCGTTCGAGCCGCTTCTCATGGCCGATTGGATCAAGCCCGGCACGCATATCGCCTGCATGGGCACCGATACCAAGGGCAAGCAGGAGGTGGACCCGGCGCTGCTCTCCCGTGCCTCTGTCTTTGCCGACGAGATCGCGCAATCGGTCAGCATCGGAGAGGCGCAGCACGCGGTGGCAGAGGGCCTTATTGCCGCAGGCGACATCACCCCCATCGGCGCGGTCATCAACGGCACCCATCCGGGGCGCAGCTCTGACGACGAGATCACGCTGTTCGACGGCACCGGCGTTGGCTTGCAGGATCTCGCGGTGGCCTCGGTCGCGGCGCGCATTGCACGCGCGCGCGGCCTTGGCGAGGTAGTGCGGCTGGGTTGAGGCGGCTCAGCCGGTCTCGGACCCCGGCACGAGGCCAAGCGCCTCGAGCCGGGGGCGATAGGTGCGGCTCACCGGCACCCTGTCGTCATTGCAAAGCGTGAGGTAGAGCTTGCCGCCCTCGTAGGCATGGCCGGTGATCGCCGCGCGCGCCACCCAATGCGAGCGGTGGGTGCAGATCCCCTCGACCGGCTCCATCTCCTCGATGGCGTCGCCGAGGCGCAGGCGCAGCGTCTCATTGCCCTGATCGGTGACGATCTCGACCGTGTGATCGCGCCCCGAGAGGCGCAGCACGCGAGCCTGCTGCATCGGCTCGGGCAGGCGGCGCAGCAGGCGCGGGAGGGGCGGCTCGGGGGCGGTCTCTGCCCGCCCAAGTTGACGGCGCAGAAAGAAGATGGGGGCCACGAAGGCCGCCGTATGAAGCCAGACCGCGCCAAGCGTGAGGTCGTCTTGGGTGAGCACCGGATCGAGGCTTGCGCGCAGCACGCAGATCAGCGGCGCGAGCAGGGTCGTGATGAGAATCGAGGCCTTGAGGTCGATCCAGAGCGGATGCCGTGCTTTGCAAACGGTCATGAACATGGCGTTGACCACCGCCCCGATACCCACGCCCGAGGCGATGACGGCCCCCCAATAGACCAGCCGAAGCGCCGTTCCCATCGTCTGATACGTGCCGAACGGCCCCGCCACCACCGCAACAAGCAGCCCGGTGAGGCAAAGCGATATCGCGACACGCGATGTGACAGAAGTGCAGGTCTCTGCCAAATGCCGCCTGAACTCGGACCAGATCAACTCGTTACCCTTGTGTGGTCGCGCATAGCGTGTATCTATCAGGCGGATTTTACGAGGCCAACCGCCTGTTTTGGTTAATGTGACGGGTGTGGCAGGATGTTGCATCTTCAAGGGGGGCAGGATCATGGGAAACGAGGCGAAACTCTCCCCGCAGGTGGCGGCGCGTGTCTGCGACAGTTTTGCCGCGCAGGCGATGATGGCCACGCTCGGCGCGCGGCTGGTCGAGGTCGCATCCGGGCGGGTGCGAATCGAGGCCCCGATCCTGCCCGGTAGCCGGCAGCAGCACGGGTTTGCCCATGCCGCGCTCAGCTTTGCCATCGGCGACAGCGCGGCGGGCTATGCCGCGCTGAGCGTGATGCCCGAGGGGCACGAGGTGCTCACGACCGAGATGAAGATCCACCTGCTCGCCCCCGCAAAGGGCGATCTGCTGGTGGCGACGGGCCGGGTGATCCGCGCAGGCCGCAGGCTGGTGATCGTGCAGGCGGATGTGCACGCGCTGGAGGGGGGCCGCGAAAGCCACGTGGCGCTGCTGACCGGCACGATGATTCCGCTGGCGGGGTAGGGCGCGCGAGCCCTCTTTTCGCGCCGGGAGGGATGGGATAGAGGGGCCTGAGCCAACGAGGAAGCCCGCCATGAAACCCGTCCGCCTGCTTTCCGGTATCCTGACCGTCAGCGGCTGGACGCTTCTGAGCCGCGTGCTTGGCTTTGGCCGCGATGTCATGTTGGCAAGCCTCGTTGGCCCCGGCGTGCTGATGGATGCCTTTGTCGCCGCGTTCCGCCTGCCCAACATGTTCCGACGCTTCTTTGCCGAGGGCGCGTTCAACGCGGCATTTGTTCCGATGTTCGCCAAGCGGCTGGAGGGGGGCGATGATGCGCTCGGCTTTGCCAGCCGGGCGCTGTCGGGGCTGGGCTTCGTGCTGTTGATCCTGACGGGCTTGGGCATGGTGTTCATGCCCGCGCTGGTCTGGCTCACGGCAGAGGGGTTTGCGGGCGATGCGCGCTTTGGCCTGACGGTGGACTATGGGCGCATCGCGTTCCCCTATATCTTCTTCATCTCGCTGGTGGCGCTCTTTTCGGGCGTGCTCAACGCGGCGGGGCGGTTCGCGGCGGCGGCGGCGGCACCGGTCCTGCTCAACATGATCATGATGGCGGCGATGGCATTCGCCGCCTATCGCGGCGGCGCGGTGGTCGAGGCGCTGGTCTGGTCGGTGCCGCTCGCAGGTGTGGCGCAACTGCTGCTGCTGTGGCTGGCGGTGCGGCGGGCGGGGCTGGGGCTGCATCTTGTGCGCCCGCGCTGGACGCCCGAGATGGCGCAGCTTGTGCGCATCGCGCTGCCCGCCGCGCTGGCGGGCGGGGTGGTGCAGATCAACCTCGTGGTCGGGCAGTTGGTGGCCTCGCAATACGACAAGGCGGTAAGCTGGCTTTATTCCGCAGACCGGCTTTATCAACTGCCCCTGGGCGTGGTGGGGATCGCGGTGGGGATCGTGCTTTTGCCCGATCTGGCGCGCAGGCTCAAGGCGGGCGACGACAGCGGCGCGCGCATGGCGCTCTCGCGCGGGGGCGAGGTGGCGCTGGCGCTCACGGTGCCTTGCGCGGTGGCGCTGGTGGTGATCCCGCTGCCGCTGGTGGCGGTGCTGTTCGAGCGCGGGGCCTTTGGCGCGGATGACAGCGCCGCCACGGCGCTGGCGGTGGCGGTCTACGGGCTGGGGCTGCCCGCCTTCGTGCTGCAAAAGATCATGCAGCCGGTGTTTTTCGCGCGCGAGGACACGCGCAGCCCGTTCCGTTACGCGGTGGTGGCGATGGTCGTCAACGCGGTGCTGGCCTTTGGGCTGGCGGCGGTGCTGGGCTGGATCGCGGCGGCGCTGGCCACCACGGTGGCGGCCTGGGTGATGGTGTGGCAACTGGCACGCGGCGCGCGCGGCTTTGGCGAGGTGGCGCGGTTCGACGCGCAGTTCCACCGCAGGCTGTGGCGGATCGTGCTGGCATCGGCGCTGATGGGGGCGGTGCTCTGGGGCGGCGGCGTGCTGCTGGGGCCGGTGCTGGCGATGGGCGGCTGGCGCTGGCTGGCGCTGGTGGCGCTGCTTGGCCTCGGGGCCGTAAGCTACGGTCTGGCGGGGCAGGCGCTGGGCGCGTTCCGGGTGCAGGAGATGCGCGCGCGGTTCCGACGCTGAGGGTGGCGTGTGGACGGCAGGGGGCGTTGAGATGAAGGCCCGGTTTGCGGAACAGTGCTGCCGATTGCGTTAGGGGCTTCAAGGTTGGCGGGGCTCTTGAGCCGTCATTCGCCTTCTGTCCCCCGCGCGGAATCAGGTGTCGCAGGCACCGCCGCGCGAGCGCCCGACCGCCCGGACGGGCGGGCGCTTTTGAAACGTGGCACACCCGCGCAACCGTTCAAGTCTGTGGCGCCATAAAGCGCCCGCCAAACCCGTTGCAGCCCCACCTACGGTCGGGCACTCGCGCGGCTCACCGCATCATATCGAATGGCATCGTAAAACCCCTTACGCTCTCCACCCAAACGCCCCGCAATGCACTTGTCGGGCACCAGACCGGCCCCTCAATCGCGCCGCAGCCGCGCGCGCAGGCGGGCGAGGCCGCCGGGGCTGACCGGGATCGATACGGCAAATCCGGCAACAAAGCCCCCCACATCGGCAAGCCATGTGGGCGAGCCGCCAAAGAGCAGCGCGAAGACCAGTTGCAACGCCATCAGCACGCCGATGAGGCTGAAGGCGCGGGCCTGGTTCGCGCCCATCTGCCCCAACCGCAGCCACATCACATAGGTGAACCCGCCGATCATGCCGTAGACGCCGGGAAACGCGCCGATGAGCCAAGGCCGGTCTCCCGCAAGCGTGGCATAGATCAGCGCGCCGGTCACCGTCGCGGTGATAAAGATCACCAGCACCGCCCAGTGGCGAAACACCTCGCCCAGGAACTTGCCCAGCGCCAGCAGCAGCACACCGGCAAAGAGCGCATGGGTAAAGCTGCCGTGAACAAAGGCATAGGTGACGAGGCGGTGCAAATGCTCGGTCGGGAATTGCCCGGTCTCGATCATCCAGCGCAGGATCGCGCCGTGAAAGCCGTATTCCTCGATCGCCGCCATGCGCCAGCCGACGGCATCCGCGCCGCCGATGAGGCCGCGCGCGCCAAGCGAGAACGCCGCCTCGACGCCGACGATGACGAGAAACAGCACCAGCACCACCGGCGGGATCGGGTTGAGGGGGCTTGGGTCGTCGCGCATGGCCGCTCTCCTTGACGGGGATTGGCGGCATGGGTAAGCGAGGCGGGCAGAGAAATCCACCACGGAGTGAGCCTATGACCGAGGCGGCCTTTACCCCGCGCGTCTTTTCGGGAATCCAGCCCTCGGGCAACCTGCATCTGGGCAATTACCTCGGCGCGCTCAAACGCTTTGCCGAGGCGCAGGAGCAGGGCATCGAGACGATCTATTGCATGGTGGACCTGCATGCCGTCACCGTCTGGCAGGAGCCCGCCGATCTGGCGCGCGCCACGCGCGAACTGGCGGCGGGCTTCATCGCCTCGGGGCTCGATCCCGCGCGCTCGATCCTCTTCAACCAGTCACAGGTGGCCGAGCACAGCCAACTCGCGTGGGTGTTCAACTGCGTCGCGCGCATGGGCTGGATGCAGCGCATGACGCAGTTCAAGGACAAGGCGGGCAAGAACGCGCAGAATGCCTCGCTGGGCCTCTTCGCCTATCCGGCGCTGATGGCTGCCGATATCCTGGCCTATCACGCCACCCATGTGCCGGTGGGCGAGGACCAGAAACAGCATATCGAGCTGGCGCGCGACATCGCCGCCAAGTTCAACCACGACTATGGCGTGGAGTTCTTTCCACTGCCCGAGCCGGTGATCGAGGGGGCGGCGACGCGGGTCATGTCCCTGCGCGACGGCACCAAGAAAATGTCGAAATCCGACCCGTCAGATATGAGCCGGATCAACCTGACCGATGATGCCGACACGATTGCCCGCAAAATCCGCAAGGCCAAGACCGACCCCGAGCCGCTGCCCTCGGAGGTGGCGGGGCTGGAGGGGCGGGCGGAGGCGCGCAACCTCGTCAACATCTACGCGGCGCTGGCCGATATGAGCGTGGATGAGGTCATGGCCGAGGCAGGCGGGCAGGCGTTTTCCGAGTTCAAGCCACGGCTCGCCGATCTGGCGGTGGCGCGGATTGCGCCGATCTCCACCGAGATGACGCGCCTGATGCAGGACGAGGGCGAGATCGACCGCGTGCTGGCGCAAGGGGCGGCGCGTGCGCGCGCCATCGCCGCGCCGATCCTGCGCCGCACTTATGCGATCATGGGGATGGTGGGGGCGTGACGCGGCACTGGACCTTTGCCGCCAAATCCGCCATATCGAAACAGGATAACGCCGGAGGGTCTGATGGGTATCATTAACACGCTGTTGCGCGCCGTGACATGGTGGCACGGGCAGACGCTCAACACCCAGTTTTATACGTGGCGCAAGGGCGTGAAGGTGGGCGAGGATGCGCAGGGCAACATCTTTTACCGCTCGCATGATGGCAAGCGGCGCTGGGTGATCTTCAACGGCGAAGCCGAGGCCAGCCGGGTAAGCCCGGATTGGCATGGCTGGCTGCACCACACCTATGACGAGACCCCGAGCGATGCGCCGCTGCCGCACAAGGCGTGGGAAAAGCCGCATCAGGAAAACCTGACCGGCACGCCGCTGGCCTATGCGCCGGCCGGGTCGATTCGCCGCCCCGAGCCGGTCGCGCGGCGCGATTATGAGGCCTGGGTGCCGGAATAGGGGCTGTTTGATGTCCGAGAACAAGGCCGAAGTGCTGGTAGGCGCGCTGGTCCTCGCCGTGGCGGTGGGATTTGTCGCTTATGCAGGCAAGACCACGGGGTTGACCGGGGGTGGCGCGGAATACGCGCTCAACGCCAGCTTTCGCAGCGCCGACGGGGTGAGCGTGGGCACCGATGTGCGCCTTGCCGGTGTCAAGGTGGGCCGGGTCAGCGAATTGCGCCTCGACCCCGAGACCTATCGCGCCAAGGCGGTGTTTACCGTGCGCGAGGATGTGAACGTGCCCGATGACAGCGCCGTGGCCATCTCGTCCGAGGGGCTTCTGGGCGGCAATTACGTCGAGATCATGCCCGGCGGATCGCCGTTTTACTTCGCGCCGGGCGACGAGATCGAATTCACCCAAGGTTCGGTCAGCCTTGTGTCGCTGCTCATGAAATTCGTCTCGGGCAGCGAGAACGCCCCCGCGGATCAATGAGGCCGGGCCTTGCTCTCGGCGTCGCTCTCGGCCTTCTGGCGGCAGGCGCGGGCGCGCAGGAACAGGCCGCGCCGGGCAGCGGTGCCGTGCTGCGCGGGCTGGACCGGATTACCACCGAATTGCACGATCTGGAACTGGCCAATGGTGAGACCGCCGATCTTGGCGCGTTGCGGGTGACGCTGGGGGAGTGCCGCTACCCCGAGGGCAACCCGGCGGGCGATGCCTATGCCCATGTCACCATCCGCGAGGGCGAGGGCGGCAAGCTGTGGTTCGATGGCTGGATGCTGGCCTCGTCGCCCGCGCTCAACGCGCTGGAGCATCCGCGCTACGATGTCTGGGTCATCCGCTGCACCACCTGAGCCGGGTCCGCGTCGAGCGGCAGCGCGGTGATATCGGCCTCACCTTCAAGTGCTGCGGCAAGGCGCGCACGATAGGCGGCGCGGGAGATTTCTGCCGCCCCGAGGCGCGCGAGATGATCGGTGATGAACTGCGTGTCGAAAAGGGTGAAACCACAGCGCCGCAAGTGATCCACCAGATGCGCCAGCGCCCGTTTCGAGCCATCAGTGCGCCGCGAAAACATGCTTTCGCCGAAAAACGCCCGGCCCAGCGTCACGCCATAGACCCCGCCCGCAAGCGTCGCGCCCTCCCATATCTCCAGAGAATGCGCGTTCCCGCGCGCATGAAGTGCGACATAGGCCTCGCGGATGGGCGCGCTGATCCATGTCTCGGCCCGGTCGGCGCAGGCATCGAGCACGCCCGTGAAATCGCGGTTGAGCGTGGCGCGGTAGCCCCCCCGCCGCATCCGGCGGGTCAGCGAGCGCGAAAGGTGAAAGCCATCGAGCGGTAGCACCCCGCGCCGTTTTGGATCGACCCAGAACACCTCTGGATCGTTCCGCCCCTCTGCCATCGGGAACACCCCTGCCGCATAGGCGCGCAGCAGCAATTCGGGGGGCAGGAAGGCCGGCATTACGCCCGCAGGTTGGTTTCCAGCCAGCGTTCCAGCCAGTGGATGTTGTAATTGCCGCTGCGGATATCGTCCTCCTGCAACAGCGCGTGAAAGAGCGGCACCGTGGTATCCACCCCGTCCACGATCAATTCGCCAAGCGCGCGCGCAAGGCGGCGCAGCGCGGTGTCGCGGTCGGCACCGTGGACGATCAGCTTGGCAATCAGGCTGTCGTAATGGGGCGGGATCTTGTAGCCGTCATAAAGCGCGCTATCCATCCGCACGCCAAGCCCGCCGGGGGCGTGAAACTGCGTGATCGTGCCGGGGCGCGGCGCGAAATCGGGCAGTTTCTCGGCATTGATGCGCACCTCGATGGCGTGGCCGTTGATCTTGAGATCGTCCTGCGTGAACGACATCGGCAGCCCCTCGGCCACGCGTATCTGCTCGCGCACCAGATCGACGCCGAAAATCGCCTCGGTCACCGGGTGTTCCACCTGCAAGCGGGTGTTCATCTCGATGAAGAAGAAATCGCCCTTCTCGTAGAGAAATTCGATCGTGCCCGCGCCGCGATAGTTGATATTGGCGCAGGCCTCGGCGCAGATCTTGCCGATCCGCGCGCGCTCTTCCTCAGAAATGCAGGGGCCGGGGGCCTCTTCAAGCACCTTCTGGTGGCGGCGTTGCAGCGAACAGTCGCGCTCGGCCAGATGCACGGCGCGGCCCTTGCCATCGCCGAACACCTGCACCTCGATATGGCGCGGGGTGGTGAGGTATTTCTCGATATAGACCTCGTCATTGCCAAAGGCGGCCTTGGCCTCGGAGCGCGCGGTGAGAAAGGCGCGCTCGATCTCGGCCTCGCTTTGCGCCACCTTCATGCCGCGCCCGCCGCCGCCCGCCGTGGCCTTGACGATCACCGGATAGCCGATCTCGGCGCAAAGGGCGCGCGCCTCGCCGATATTGGCAATGCCCCCCTCCGATCCGGGCACGCAGGGCACGCCAAGCGCCTTCATCGTGTCCTTGGCGGTGATCTTGTCGCCCATGATGCGGATATGTTCGGCGGTGGGGCCGATGAATGTCAGGTCGTGATCCTCGACGATCTGCACGAAATTGGCGTTCTCGGACAAAAAGCCATAGCCGGGATGGATCGCCTGCGCGCCGGTCACCTCGCAGGCGGCGATGATCGCGGGGATCGACAGATAGCTGTCGGTCGCCGAAGGCGGGCCGATACAGACGGTTTCATCGGCCATGCGCACATGCATCGCATCGGCATCCGCCGTGGAATGCACGGCGACCGAGCGGATACCCATTTCGCGCGCCGCGCGGATCACGCGAAGCGCGATCTCGCCGCGATTGGCCACAAGGATCTTGTCGAACATATGCGCCTCACTCGATGATCATCAGGGGCGCGCCGTATTCCACCGCCGCGCCATCCTCGATCAGGATGCGCTTGACGGTGCCCGCGCGCGGGGCGGGGATGTGGTTCATCGTCTTCATCGCCTCGATAATCAGGAGCGTGTCGCCCTCGGCCACCTGCTGGCCGGTGCTGACAAAGGCCGGAGAGCCCGGCTCTGCCTGCATGTAGACGGTGCCCACCATCGGCGAGGTGACCGCGCCGGGATGGCTTGCGGGGTCTTCCGAGGGGGCGGCCTCGGGGGCAGGGGCGGGCGCTGCCGCCGGGGCGGGTGCGGGGGCGGCCTGCGCGGGGGCGGCATAGGGTGCGGCTTCGGGCTTGCGGCTCACGCGGACGTTGAGCGTGTCATCCTGCCCGTATTCGCGTTTGACCGACAATTCGGTGAGGTCATTCTCGTTCAGAAGTTCCGCCAGCGCCTTGATAAAGGCCACGTCCGATTCATGCGTTTCGTTGGGCATAGGGTTCCTCGGTGACGGCGACGGCGCGCGCGCGGCGCACCCGTCGCGTTGGTTTTCGCCGCTTATACGGCAAGGCGACAGGCGAGAAAAGCGGCCATTTCCCCCACGGCACCCCGGCTCAGAGCGGCATTCCCGATAGCTTGGCCACCAGTTCGGCCAGGTTGCGGGCGTTGAATTTCTCGACCAGACGCGCGCGGTAAACCTCGACGGTGCGGTGGCTGAGGCCCAGCTCAAGCCCGACCTCCTTGGAGGTCAGCCCCCGGCAGGTGAGGATCGCCACCTCGCGCTCGCGCCGGGTAAGCGCCACGAGGGGCCGCTCTTCCGAGAGATCGGCGAAGGACCAGATACCGCGCGTGAACGGCGCCTCTGGGGTCAGCGACTGCCCCCGCACCCGGCACCAGAAGAGCGCGCCATCGCCGCGCCGCATCACCCGCTCATCGGCATAGCGCCCGGTCGCGCGCATCACCGCGAGCGCATCCACCCCGATGCGGCGGTAATCCTCGATCGACGGGTAGAACCGCGCCAGCGGCACGCCCGCGTAATCGCCCGGCGCATCGCCGAAAATCGCGGCGAATTGGCGGTTGCAGGTGCGGATGATGCGATGCTCCAGCACCGCAAGCCCCACCGGCGCGTGATCGAAGGCGAGTTTTTCGATGTCCATGCCCCCTGTTATGCCGCGCGTGGGGCGTGGCTCCAAGCAAATTGCACGCGCCTTGCCCGCCCGCGTCCGGCTTGTCATGCCGGGGCAAAAGGCGTATGGGCGCGGCCAAGCGGTCGCAGCCTACCCGCTTTAAAAAACAAGGACACGAGATATGGATACCATCGTCATCTGCTCGGGCGGGCTCGATTCCGTGACCGTTGCCCACAAGGCCGCCGCCGAGCGCAGGCTCGTGGCGCTTTTGTCGTTCGACTATGGCCAGCGCCATGTGAAGGAGCTGGAAAGTGCCGCCGCCTGCGCGCGCCGTCTTGGCGTGGGGCACCGCGTGGTGGACCTGCGCAGCGTCGGCGCGGCGCTGTCGGGCTCGGCGCTCACCGATGACGTGGCGGTGCCGGACGGGCATTACGCCGAGGAGACCATGCGCATCACCGTGGTCCCCAACCGCAACGCAATCATGCTGGCGGTGGCGTTCGGCGTGGCGGCGGCGCAGAAGGCGGGCGCGGTGGCCGCGGCGGTGCATGGCGGCGATCATTTCATCTACCCCGATTGCCGCCCCGGTTTCATCGCGGCCTTTCAGGCGATGCAGGACGCCGCCCTTGAGGGCTATGCCGAGGTGACGCTCTGGACGCCTTACGTCAACGGCTCCAAGACCGATATCGTGGCCGACGGCGCGCGCCTCTCGGTGCCCTTCGCCGAAACATGGTCGTGCTACAAGGGGGGCGCGCGCCATTGCGGGCGCTGCGGCACCTGCGTGGAGCGGCGCGAGGCGTTCCATCTGGCGGGGGTCGATGACCCCACGGAATACGATGACCCGGATTTCTGGCGCGCAGCGGTGGAGGGGCGGTAATGTATCGGATCACCAAGGAATCCCACTTTTCCGCCTCGCATCAACTGTTTGGCCTGCGCGAGGGGCATCCCTGCGCGCGGCTGCACGGGCATAATTACATCGTGGTGGTGGAACTCGCCGCTGAGGAATTGGGCGAGACAGGCTTCGTGCGCGATTATCACGATCTGGGCGCGCTCAAGGCCTATATCGACGAGGAACTGGACCACCGCCACCTCAACGAGGTTCTGGGCGACGGCTGCGTCACCGCCGAGCGGCTGGCCAGGCATTTCCACGACTGGTGCGCCGCGCGCTGGCCCGAGGTTGCGGCGGTGCGCGTGAGCGAGACCCCCAAGACATGGGCGGAATACCGGCCATGACCGAGGCGATCCGCGTTGCGGAAATCTTCGGGCCGACGATACAGGGCGAGGGCGCGCTCATTGGCCAGCCCACGGTTTTCGTGCGCACGGGCGGCTGCGATTACCGCTGCTCTTGGTGCGACAGCCTGCACGCGGTCGATGCAGACTATCGCCATGACTGGATGCCGATGCAGGCCGGGGCGGTGATGGAAGAGGTGGCGCGCCTCTCGGGCGGGCGGCCCTTGCTGGTGACGCTTTCGGGCGGTAACCCGGCGATTCAGCCGCTGGGGCCGCTCATTGAGGCGGGCCGCGCAGAGGGCTACCGCTTTGCCATGGAAACCCAAGGCTCGGTCGCGCGGGACTGGTTCAGCCGTCTGGATATGCTGGTGCTCAGCCCCAAGCCGCCCTCCTCGGGGATGGCGGTGGATTGGGCGGTGTTCGAGGATTGCGTGGCCGCCGCCAAGGAGGCCGAGACGGTGCTCAAGATCGTCATCTTTGATGAGGCGGATTACCAATGGGCGCGGCAGGTGGCGGGGCGCTATCCTGACCTGCCGCTGGTCTTGCAGCCCGGCAACCACACGCCGCCCCCGCCCGAGGATGACAGCGCGTTGGTCGATCACGACGGGATCAACGCGCGGATGCGCTGGCTGGTCGGGCGGGTGGTGGCCGATGGCTGGTTTGCCGCGAGGGTGTTGCCGCAGCTTCATGTGACGCTCTGGGGCAACCGGCGCGGGGTTTGAGAGGAGAAAGACGATGGCCGAGAACATCTATCAGGGTCTGAAACAGTTGGGCGGCGCAACGAAGCAGCCGCAAAGCCCCGAGGAGGCCGAGCTTGAGCGCGTGGCCAATCCGCAGGCCGACGTGGCCTATGCGGTGCGCTTTACCGCGCCGGAATTCACCTCGCTCTGCCCGATGACCGGCCAGCCGGATTTCGCCCATCTGGTGATTGATTATGTGCCGGGCGCGTGGCTGGTGGAGAGCAAATCGCTCAAGCTCTACCTCACCAGTTTCCGCAATCACGGTGCGTTCCACGAGGATTGCACGATCACTATCGCACGGCGGCTGGTGGATTTTCTTGAGCCGCAATGGCTGCGGATCGGCGGCTACTGGTATCCGCGCGGTGGCATCCCGATTGATGTGTTCTGGCAAACGGGGCCGGTGCCCGAGGGGGTCTGGCTGCCCGATCAGGGCGTGCCGCCCTATCGCGGGCGGGGGTAGGGGAGGGCCCCCGTGATCCTCGGGCCTGCCCCGAGGATCTCTTGATATGGGAGAGATCCCCGCTTTCGCGGGGATGACGCTGGGCTAACGCCTCAGCAGGGCACGGTGCGATAGGTGCCGTCGCCGTTGGAATAGGCGCATTGGTTGGTGCGCGTGTTGCGTGCAATCAGCGTGCCCGCCGCCGCCCCTGCGAGGGTGGAGAGCACCGTCCATCCGGCACTGGCGTCAAAAGCCAAGGCCCCGACCAGCCCCACGCCCGCGCCGATGCCTGCGCCGGTCAATTCGCGATTGTCTGTTGTGTCGATGCAGCCTGCGAGCATCAGGCCCGCGAGGCCGCCGAGGATGGTTGCGCGTGTCATGGTGGTTGTCACTCCGATCTGGTGTTGTGCCCGCGCAGCATAGCGCGGTTGCGTGGGGAACGTAATCCACTTCTGCGATCATCGCGCCATGCGCGCCGATCCGCTTGCCGCGCGCGGCGCATTCAGCCAAAGCTCGGGCGAAAGCGGCCCGAGGGCGAAAGGGTGAATATCTCGGCCCCCTGCGCCGTCACCCCGATGGAATGCTCGAACTGCGCCGAGAGCGATTTGTCGCGGGTGACGGCCGTCCATTCGTCGTCCAGAACCTCGGTGGCGGCGCGGCCGAGATTGACCATCGGCTCGATGGTGAAGAACATCCCCTCTTCCAGCACCGGCCCCGCCCCCGCGCGCCCGTAATGCAGCACGTTGGGCGGCGCGTGAAACACCCGGCCAAGGCCGTGACCGCAGAAATCGCGCACCACCGACATGCGATGCGCCTCGACATAGGCCTGAATCGCGTGGCCGATATCGCCGAAGGTGGCGCCGGGACGCACCGCCTCGATCCCCTTCATGAGCGCGTCATGGGTGACCTCGATCAGCCGCTCGGCCTTGCGCGAGGGGCGGCCCGCCACATACATCCGGCTGGTATCGCCGAACCAGCCATCGACGATCACCGTCACGTCGATATTGAGGATGTCGCCATCCTTGAGCACGTCATCCGCGCGGCGTTTCTCGAGATCGCGCGATATCGTCTCGCCGCCGCTTTTGGGGATCGGGGCACCGGGGATGCCGTGGCAGACGACGTGGTTGACGCTGATACAGCTTGCGTGGCGATAGCCCTTGTAGCCGATGGTGGCCGATTTTGCCCCGGCGGCGGTGATCTTGTCCTCGATCAGCTGGTCGATGGCCCCGGTGGTCTGGCCGACAAAGACATGCTCGGCGATGTCGTCGAGGATTTGCGCGGCCAGCCGCCCCGCCGCGTGCATCCCGGCGAAATCCGCCGTCTCATGGATGCGGATGCCGTCGCGCGTGCTGCGTCCCCGATGCGTCTGGTTCACGTCAAGCCTCGTCCGTTTCCCCGGTTTTGCCTTTATCTATGCCGGTTTGCCCGCAAGGGCCAGAGGCGAGCGGCAGCGCCGCGCCGATTGTGATGCGCCCGGTGGCCCTTTGGGGGCCGGTATCGCGCCCGGTATCGTCCCGCGCGCAGGCAGGATGCGCGCAGGAGGGGGCTTTGAAACCGCATGGGTGCGGCCTATACCGGGGCGGATACTGCTGCAAGGAGAGTGCCATGCCCAACCCCACCGCTGCCATGCTTGTCATCGGGGATGAAATCCTCTCGGGGCGGACGCGCGATGCCAACATGCACCATCTCGCGGGCGAACTTACCCGCGTGGGGATCGACCTGAGCGAGGTGCGCGTGGTGCATGACGATGAGGCCGCCATTATCGCGGCGGTGCGGGCGCTGAGCGCGGGGCATGACGTGGTGGTCACCTCGGGCGGGATCGGCCCGACGCATGACGACATCACCGCCGAGGCGGTGGCGTGTGCCTTCGGGCGGCCCATCGGCGTGCGCGAGGATGCACGCGCGATTTTGGCCGCGCACTATGATGCACGCGGGCAGGAGCTCAACGACGCGCGGCTGCGCATGGCGCGCATCCCCGAGGGCGCGACGCTGATCGACAATCCGATCAGCGCGGCACCGGGCTTCACCATCGAGAACGTGCATGTGATGGCGGGCGTGCCGTCGATTTTTCAGGCGATGGTGGCCTCGGTGCTGCCGACGCTGACCGGCGGCGCGCCGCTTCTGTCGCAAAGCTACGAGATCCGGCGCGGCGAAGGCGATATCGCGGCCCCGCTCTCGGACCTGGCGGCGCGCTATCCCGACCTCTCCATCGGCTCTTATCCGTTCATCCGTGATGGCTGTCACGGCGCCAATATCGTGATCCGGGGCGCGGATGGCGCGCGGGTCGATGCGGCGATGACCGAACTGGCGGGGATGTTTCCGGCATGATGCCCGATCTTGCCACCCTCTATGCCGTGACCGAGGCGACATGGCCCCCCGTCTCGACCGAGGTGCTCGGCCCGGTGACGATCCGCGATGGCGCGGGCGGCGGCAAGCGGGTGTCGGCGGCAACGGCGGCGGGCGCGGTGACCCCCGAGGATATCGACCGGGCCGAGGCGGTGATGCGCGCGCGCGGGCAGACTCCGCTGTT
Source organism: Roseovarius sp. MBR-78 (assembly GCF_040547535.1). Taxonomy (NCBI): domain Bacteria; kingdom Pseudomonadati; phylum Pseudomonadota; class Alphaproteobacteria; order Rhodobacterales; family Roseobacteraceae; genus Roseovarius; species Roseovarius sp. MBR-78. The sequence continues at coordinate 132,893 of NZ_JBEPPX010000003.1, read as the reverse complement.
TCAGGGGCGCGAGGGTGAGGATGCGCTTGACGCGATGCTTGCGGCGCGGGGCTATGCGGTGGTGGACCCGGTCAATTTCTATGTGGCCCCGGTGGCCGCGCTGACCGGCGAGAAGCTGCCGCGTGTTGCAACATTCGCCGTGTGGGAGCCGCTGGAAATCATGCGCGAGATCTGGGCCGAGGGCGGGATTGGCGCGGCGCGCGTGGCGGTGATGGCGCGGGCGAAAGGCCCGAAAACCGGGCTTCTGGGGCGGCTGAGGGATCAGCCCGCCGCCGCCGGATTTGTTGCGATCCATGACGGCGTCGCGATGGTTCATGCGCTTGAAGTGCGCGCGCGGCACCGGCGCGCGGGGATGGGGCGGCTGATGATGGTGCAGGCTGCGCTCTGGGCCGAGGCGCAGGGCGCGCGCCACCTCGCGGTGATCTGCACCCAAGGGAACGCGGGCGCGAACGCGCTTTATGCCGCGATGGGCTTTCGTGTCGCGGGCACCTATCATTACCGCCAGAAGGAGTGAGCCATGACCCGCAAGGATGACCAACCCACCGCGCTCGACCTGCCCCCCGTCGATCCGCTGCCCGAGGCGACCCCGCGCTATTTCGAGATCTGCGAGGAAAAGCTTGGCCTCGTGCCCAACGTGCTGCGCGCCCATGCCTTCGATATCGAGAAACTCGACGCCTTCACCGCGCTTTACAACACGCTGATGCTGGCCCCTTCGGGGCTCACGAAGCTGGAGCGCGAGATGATCGCGGTGGTGGTCAGCTCGATCAATCGCTGCTGGTATTGCCAGGTGGCGCATGGCGCGGCGGTGCGGGCGCTGTCGGGTGATCCGGCCCTCGGCGAGGCGATGGTGATGAATTACCGCGTCGCCGACATTACCCCGCGCCAGCGCGCGATGCTCGATTTCGCGGCGAAGGTGACGCAGGCCAGCGCCACAATCGAGGAGGCCGACCGGCAGGCGCTGCGCGATCACGGGTTCACGGATCGCGACATCTGGGACATCGCCAACGTGGCGGGGTTCTTCAACATGTCCAACCGGGTGGCCTCGGCCACGGGGATGGTGCCCAACGCCGATTACCACGCGCAGGCCCGCTAGGATGCGCGCGGGGTGGGGGGCTGTGCTGGTGGCGCTCTGGGCCGGGATGGCCCCGGCGCAGGATCTGCCGCTGCCCGAGGGGGCAGAGCGCACGGCAGAGGTGATCCACCCTGCCGACACGGTGCATCTGCCACAGGGTGTGCTGGCCGAGGGGGCGGTGCCGCAACTGCGCCTTGACGGGCGGGTGACCAGCCGGGCGTGGCGGCTTCCGGATCGGGGGCAGGGCACGCTGGCGCGGATGGCCCCGCTGCGCGACGCGCTGCACAAGGCTGGGTGGGAGGTGCTTTTCACCTGCGCCTCAGACGGCTGCGGCGGCTTTGGCTTTCGCTTTGCGGTGCCGGTGCTGCCTGCGCCCGCGATGTTCGTGAACCTCTTCGATTACCGCTACCTGCTGGCGCGGCGCGGCGGGGGCGCGGCGGCGGAGCATGTGATGCTGTTCGTCAGCCGCGCGGGCGAGCGCGGCTATGTGCAACTGACCCATGTCGGCCCGCTGGGGGACTCGGCGGCCGCGCCCGAGGCCGTGGCCCCGGTGCAAGTGACGCCGCAAGCCCCCGCCGAGACGCTGGCAGACCGATTGCGGCAGGCGGGGCATGTGGTGATTGCGGGGCTGGATTTCGCCTCGGGCGATGCCGTGCTGGGGCCGGGGCCGCATCCCGACCTGGCGGCGCTGGCGGCGTTTCTCGCCGACAATCCCGAGGCGCGGATCGCGCTGGTAGGCCATACCGATACGGTGGGCGCACTCGACGCCAATATCGCGCTGTCACAGGCCCGCGCCGAGGCGGTGCGCGCGCGCCTCATGGCCGATCACGGGGGTGAGGGTGCGCAGATCGAGGCGCGCGGCGTCGGCTATCTCGCGCCGATCGCGGCCAATTCCACGCCCGAGGGGCGCGAGACCAACCGCCGCGTCGAGGCGGTGCTTCTCAACTGATGCGCTGTGCGGGGTGGCGGGCGCGGTGTCGCGTTGACCTTGCGTGCGGGCGCGCGCCTCAGTTTGCCACCGGCAGGCGCAGCGCGCCGATGCGGTCTTGCGCCAGCCGGATCAGGACCGGCAGCACCAGTGCCACCGCCAGCCCGCCCATGAGCCAGCGCAGCATCTGCGCGCGCCGTTCGCGCGGCAGGCGCACGACAGGGATGGTAACGACCGGTGTTATCTCAAGCTCGTCGCGAAGCTGCGAGGCGGTGCGCAGACGCGGGTTGAGCAGTTCCAGCGCCAGCGCCAGCGCCAGCCCCGCCAGAAGGCTTGCCACACCGCCCGCCAGCGCGATTTTCTTGCGGCTGGCAGAGACCGGGTTGGTCGGCGGGATCGCGGTTTCCAGCACCTCGAAGCGTTCCTGCTGCTGGCGGTTTTCCAGCGCGCTGGCCATTTCCGCCTCGGCGCGGGCGCGGGTGATGGCGCTCAACTGGTCCTGAAGCTGGGTCATCTCGCGGGTGAGGGCCCCAAGCTCACGCTCGACACCGGGGGCAGCGGCGATGGAGCGCTCGATGGTTGCGATCCGGTCGGCGATCAGGTCGCGCTGCTCGGTCAGCCGGGTGATGTCGCGGGCATAGACCTCCTCGCGGCGGCGCGTGCTCTCGGTTTCGAGCGTGACCACCTGTTGCTCGATCTCCAGCAGCGCCTCGCGCAGGGTGGTCAATTCGGTGCGCTGCGCAGCAAGGCTCGCGGGCAGGGCATCGGCATTGGCGCGCTTGAAATCGGCGATCCGGGCCTCGATTGCCGCGATCGCGGCATCCACGCGCGCCTCTTCGGCGCTGTAGAATTGAAGCGTCTCGCGCGCCACGGCCAGCCGCCTCTCGCGGTTCTGGCGGATGACGGCCTGCACGAAATCATTGGCGACCTCGGCGGCCTTGTCCGGGTCGCCCAGCGTCACGGTCACGCTCAGCCCCGAGGGCGGGGTGCCGCCGGGGGCAAATCCCGGCATGGTCATGGTGATGGGCACGATCCGCGCCGCCACGCGCATCCGGTCGATTTTTCGCGCCAGCGAGAGATCCGTGGCCTCGGCAAAAAGCCCGTGCTTGTCGATCATCCGGACGAGATGATCGCGCGCCATCAACCGCTGTTCGATGAGTTGCAGACGCAGCCGCGCATCGCTCACCGCCGTTGGCGCGCCGGTGCTCTGGCCCACCTGCGGCGTCTCTATCTGGATCACGGCGGTGGCCTCGAAAGTCTTGGGCTGGGACAGCGCGTAGACCACGGACAACGCCGAGCCAAGGCCCGCGATCAGCAGCACAAGCCAGAGGCGGCGGCGCAACAGCCGCGTGATATCGGATATGGAGCGGATCGAACTCAAGTGTCACCCATCAGTTTGTCGCGGTTTCCCGTGGACGAAAACCCGTCAGAGGCCAAACCGGAGCCGCGCCCGCGCACCGCGCCAGCGACCGCCCCGACCGTTCGCCCCCAAACGGTCCTGACAGAGTGTTGTCCTATTTCCGCCTCAATCTAGCGAATGCGCCCCTTTTTCGCCACAGTTTATCGGGCACGCCTTAGAAACACTGTGTTCACAGGGCGGCCACAGGTGCGGCCCCGCGCGGCAAAAGCACCAGTGCTGCCACCTGCCGCGCGTCCTCTACGATCTGGCCCGGAAAGGTCGTGCCTGCGTCAAACGGGCCTGCCGCGCGGGCAAGGCGCGCCTCGAATCGGGGGCCGGGGCCGAGGGTCACGGTCATGTCGGCGAAATCCAGCACCGTGGTGATGCGCGGATAAAGCGCCTTGTAGGCGGCTTCCTTGGCGCAGAACACGCGCCGCGCCGCGCCTGCATCCGCCGCCTCAAAGGGCAGGCAGACCAGCGCCGCGACATCCTCGGGCAGGGGGGTGGCGGGTTCCAGATCAAGGCCAAGCCCGTCCCAGTCGCGCGCGCGCCCGACCAGCGCGAGGCAGGTGGTGGCATCGTGGCTGATCGTGCCGATGACCCCCTCGGGCCAGACCGGCGCGCGGTCACGGCCCATCACGATGGGGGCATCCGACAGGCCGAGCGCGGCCATCGCCGCGCGCGCGGCGCGCCGCCCGGCGGCGTATTCGCGCAGGCGCGCGGACGTCATGCGCGCGGTCGCGGGCCGCTCCTCGGGGCAGAGCCCGTCGGGGGCCGCGCGCGGATCGGCCCCCGCCAGCGCCAGCCCCGGCGGCAGCATCGCGCGCAGGGCCGCGACAAGGCTCATCCCCGGCGCGCGGACCGCATGGCGCGGCGGCGGGCCATCGCCTCGGCGCGGGCCTCGGCACGGCCCGAGGCCGCAGGCGACGGGCCGGGATCGTTGGCCGGGTCGGGCGTGTCGCCGCGCAATTCGGCCACCCGCGCGGCCAGCGCGCCGAGTTTCGGGCAGCGGAAGATATCGGTGATGCTCAGCCCCGCCACCCCAAGCGTGGCGCGCATCTCGCGATGCGCCTGCACCGCGAGCAGCGAATGCCCGCCAAGGTCAAAGAAACTGTCCTCTGCGCCGATCTCGGACACCCCGAGGATGTGCGACCAGATTTCCGCGATCTCGGCCTCAAGGCGGCCGCCGCGGGAGCCAAGGTCGCGCACGGCACCGGGGCGCGGGGCAGCGGCGCGTGCGGCTGCGGGCGCGGGCAGCGCCTTGCGATCCACCTTGCGGTTTGGCGTGAGCGGAAAGGCATCGAGCGTCACCAGATGCCCGGGGATCATATGCGCGGGCAGGTGCTGCGCCAGATGCGCCTTGAGCGCCTCCGCCGCCGCCGTGCCGCGCAGATAGGCCACGAGGCGGGGATCGCCGGGGCTGTCCTCGCGCAGGATCACCACGGCCTGCTCGACACCCGCGCAGGCCTCCAGCACCGCCTCGATCTCGCCCGGCTCGATCCGGTGGCCGCGCAGCTTCACCTGCCCGTCGGCCCGCCCGATGAACTCGAGCCGCCCATCGGCGCGCCAGCGCACCCGGTCGCCGGTGCCATAGATGCGCCCCCCCTCGTGAAACGGATCGGCGCGGAACCGGTCCGCCGTCAGATCGTCGCGCCCCAGATAGCCGCGCGCCACGCCCTCGCCGCCGATCCACAATTCGCCGGATTGGCCCACCGGCACCGGCTGCATCCCGGCATCCAGAACATAGGCCCGCGTGTTGGCAATCGGCGTGCCGATGGAACAGGGGCCGGGGGTGTCCTCGGCGGGGCCGGTGGTGGACCAGATCGTGGTCTCTGTGGGGCCATACATGTTGGTGACCCGCGCCTTTGTGAGGCCGCGCACCTCCTGCACCAGGCTACCCGGCAGCGCCTCGCCGCCGAGCATCAGGTGCCGCACCCGCCCCAGCGCGTGGCGCGCCTCGTCATTCATCGCGATCATCCGCGCCATCGACGGCGTGCATTGCAGATGGGTGACGCCGTGGCGCAGGATCTGCGCGGCGATCGAGAAATCATCCTCCGCGATGGTGCCCGCGCGGTTCGAGTGCTCCAGCACCCGCGCCAGCGGGCGCAAGCCCTCGAGCACCTGCTGCGCGGGGATGCCATAGTCGATCAGGCAGGCCACCTCGTCCACGCCGATACGCTTCAGCGCCTCGACGCGGGCAACGCCATCCTCGACGGTGCCGAAAAGGCCCGAGTCGTTGAAATACCGCTCGAAGGCGAAATCGAGGATATCCTCCAGCTCGTCTTCCTCGAGCGCGCCGAGATCGAGATCGAACGCGTTATCGACGCCCTTGGGCCGCTTGAAGGCCGGGAAGGCCCAGGCGAATTGCTTGATAAGCCCCGCCGCCGAGCGCAGATAGTCCTTCATCGGCCCGCGCGCGACGCGCGCCGCCTCTTCGCGGGTATCCGCCAGATAGGTATGCAGCATCAGCGTCACGGTGAAATCCGCCGGGTCGTGCCCGGCCTCGCGCAGGGCGGCGTGATAGAGGGCGATCTTCTCGCCCACCTCGGTGATGGACTGCCCCAGAAGATGGGTCAGCACATTGGCCCCATGCGCCCCCGCCTCGCGCCATGTCTCGGGGTTGCCTGCCGTCGTCACCCAGATCGGCAGGTTTTTGGAGACCGGGCGCGGTTGCGTGATGACCGCGTGGGGCGTGCCATCGGCGCGGGGGAACTCCACCGCCTCGCCCGCCCAGAGGCGGCGCAGGTCGCGGATCGCCTGATACATGGCGGGCTTGTTGTCGGGGGGGGTATTCTCGGGGCGCAGGACGAAATCATCGGGATGCCAGCCGCTGGCAATCGCCAGCCCCGCGCGCCCGTTTGTCAGGTTGTCGATCACCGCCCATTCCTCGGCGATGCGGGCGGTGTGGTGCAGGGGGGCCACGCAGCTTCCGGCGCGCACGGCAAGGTTGCGCGTCACCGCCGCCACCGCCGCACCCGTGACCGACGGGTTGGGGTAGGGGCCGCCGAAGGCGTGGAAATGCCGCTCGGGCGTCCAGACCGCGCAGAACCCGTGGCTGTCGGCGAATTGCGCGCCCTCCAGCAGGGATTTGTATTTGTCGCGCCCCGCGCCGTCATCATTGCCCCAATAGTAAAGGCTGAATTCCATCCCGCGATCCGAGGTCGGGATCTGCCCCGACGAGACCAGCGCGCGCGCCTCCTCGCCGCTGAGCACAAGGGTATGACCGCGCGCGAGGGGATAAAACAGCTCCAGCACCGAGATGTCGAAATTGAGGCTGGTCACGCCCAGCCAGACCGCATCCGTCCCCGCCTCGATGCGCGCATCCATCCCGGCGAAGAAATTGGCGAGGTTGCGATGGGTGACCATCACCCCCTTGGGCTGTCCGGTCGAGCCGGAAGTATAGATCACATAGGCCAGATCATCCGGCCCCGCGCCGCCCTCCACCGGCCCCGCCGGGGCTGCGTCAAGCCGCGCGTCGCGGTCGAGCAAGAGCATCTGCGCCGCCCCCTGCGGCAGGGCCCCGGCGAGGCCCGAGAGCGTGACCACCACCCGCGCGGCGCTATCGGCGAGGTAATGCGCCAGCCGCTCGGGCGGATAGGCGGGGTCCATCGGCACATAGGCCCCGCCCGCCTTCCAGATGGCGAGCGCGGCGGCGAGCATATCGACGGATCGCGGCAGGCACAGCCCCACCAGCACACCCGGCCCCACGCCCATCTGCCGCAGCACATGGGCGATGCGCCCCGCGCGCGCATCGAGCGCGGCCCGGCTCAGGCTCTCGGCCTCGAAAATCAGCGCCGTGGCCTCGGGCACCGCGCGGGCCTGCGCCTCGATCAGGTTGTGGACGGGGCGGGCGTCAAAGGGCGTGTCGGTGCGATTCCACTCCTCGATCAGCAGCCGCCGCTCGGCCTCGGGCAGCGCTGCCGTCTCACCCCGGCCCAGCGCCTCGAGCCGCCCTGCCAGCAGCTCCGCCATCGCGGGCGAGAGGCGGGCGGGGTCGTAAACGAGCGCCGGTGCGCCGCTCAGATCGACGGTGAGCGCGGTGCCGGGGATAAGGCCCGCCCCCGCCCGACGCAGCCCCAGATGCGGGCGCGGCGTGGCCCCGAGCGCGGGCAGGCGGGCCAGGAGATCGCGCGAGAACGGCGTGCGTGCGTCGGTGGCCTCCATCTCGGCCTCAAGCCGCGTGACATCGACCGGTGCCCAAGGGCAGGCCATGTCGCACTCCGTATCCTGCGCGGGGCCGGCATAGGCGATATGGGTGGCCTCGCCACCGCCCAGCCGCGCGGCCCATTCGGCAATGGCCTCGACCACCACCCCGGCGGGCAGATCGAGCGCGCGGCGCTCTGCCGGGCCGTCCTGGCCTGCATCTAGCGCGAGGGTGACGGGCCGCATCGGGGCCAGCCGGGCGCGCCAATAGCCCTCGTCGCGCGCGAGGCGGCGCAGCGCCTGCCGGTCCGCCTCCGTGGGGTTTGACAGCACGCAGCCCACCGGCGCAATCGCTGCAAGCGCCACCGCGCCGCCCTCGGGATCGGTGATCGCCGACAGCCGCAGCGCACCATCGCCGGTGGCCACTGTCAGCGTCGTGCCGTCGTTCTCCAGCACCGTGCCCGGCGCGCCAGCCCCCGGCACCGGCGCAGCCTTGCCCGTCAGGAGGACATGGCCCCCGACCCGGATTCGCGCCACGCAGAGCGGGTTGGCATAGCCGCCGTGATCGAGCGCGCGCACCACCCGCGCCAGATCGGCGGCGGGCCGGGTGAGATCGAGCCAGGCCGCCTCGGGCCGGTCATCCCGCGCGTGATAGCTGCGCTGCGTCAGGTCCTGCGCGTGCAGCTCCGGCAGGCCGCGCTCCAGCGCGTCGATCACGGTGGTGAAACTGTCAAGCCCGGCGGCAAAGCATTTGGCGTTGAGGCTCAGCGCGGTCTCGTCGGGGGCGATGTCGATCAGGCGCTGCGTGATGATGCGCCCCTCGTCCACCCCGCCCTCGATCAGGTGCCAGGTGATGCCGTGCTGCGCCTCGCCCGCGAGGATCGCCCAGACCGGCGCATTGAGACCGGCGTGGCGGGGCAGGGGGCCATCGTGGAAATTCACCGCGCCGCGCGTGGCGCGCGCCAGCACATCCTCGGGCAAGAGATCGAGATTGGCGACCGAAAGAATCCAGTCACAGCCCAGATCGCCCAGCCGCCCGGCCAGCCCCGCACCGGGGGCCTCGACGCGCAGGCCCTCGGCCCTTGCCCAGGCGATCATCTCCTCGTGCCGCGTGACCACCGCCGCCAGACCATGCCCGCGCGCGCGCCACGCCGCGCCGCAATGCCGCGCAAGGCTGTCATTACCGATGAGAATCGCCTGTATCATGCCTTTGCCTTTCGACTATTGCCGCCCCGCAGGGCCGCGCCCAGATCGCCCAATACCATGTCGCGCAGGAAATGCGGTGGGCGCGCCGCCCCCTTGCGCCGGATCACGCGCCACAGGCTGCCAAGCGCCGCAGCGCTCACATGCGCCAGCGTGACCGCCGCGAGGTATCCGCGCCCGTGATTCTTGATGTAATAATGCCGCCGCGAGGCGAACCAGTAATCCGGCACCCGCCCCCAGCTCTTCATCCCCGTGCTGACCGAGCCGATATGCACGACCCGCGAGCTTGCCACGTAATGCGCCTGCCAGCCCGCGCGCGCGGCGCGCAGGCACAGGTCGGTTTCCTCGAAATAGAGAAAGAACGCCTCGTCAAAGCCGCCGATAGCGTCGAGCACGTCTTGGCGGATCATCAGGCTTGCGCCCGACAGCCAATCGACGGGGCGGGTGGCCTCGGGCACGGGCAGGGGCACGGCGTGGCGGCGCAAGAGGCGCGAGACCGGCCCGATCCGCGCCGCGCCCTCGAACTCTCCGAGGATCGAGGGGAAGCGAAAGCACGAGACATGCGCCGCGCCGTCCTCTCCCTCGATATGGCTGCCCGCCAGCCCCGCCCGTGGATGCGCCTCCAGATGCGCGACGAGGTCGGCGATGGCACCGGCCTCGGGAAAGGCGTCGGAATTCAGGAAATAGACGTAATCGGGCCGCGCGCCATCCGACAGCCCCGCGCGTACGCCTGCGTTCATCCCCGCGCCAAAGCCGCCATTGCGCCCCGATTGCACCACGCGCACCCGGTCCCACCCGGCCACGCCCGCCGCCATCGCCTCGAACGAGCCATCGCCGGATGCGTTGTCGACGATCACCACCTCGCCGCAAAGCCCCTCCATCGCGCGGCGCGCGGCGCTTGCGGCGCGCAGGCTCATCTCGGGCGTGCGCCAGTTGAGCACGATGGCAAGAACCCGCGGCGCGGTCATTCGGCGGCCTCCCGGTGGGGCTGTGCCGCCCGCGGGGCGGTCTCTGCCGCGGCGAGCGCGCGCCGCATCCGGGTCGCCAGCACGCGCACATTCGGCTCCAGCACCATCGAATCGTGGGTGCCCGGCACCTCTGTCACGACAAGGCGCGGCGCGTGGCCCGACCAGTCGTTATCGGGCAGCACATAGGCGCGTTCGCCGCTCACCCAGCGCCCGCCCGAGACCTGCCATTTCCCCGAAAGCGGCGGGCGGAAGAGATGCAGTGCGCCCCGCCATGGCCGCAATTCGTAGCGCGCGATGGCGCGGTAGAAGGCGGCCTCGATCTCGCGGTCGTGGAACTGGTGCTCCGAGGTTTCCGCCGGGGCCTGCTGGCGGCGCTTGGCGATCTCCCACGCCACCCGCCGCGCGGCCCAGCGCAGCGGGTAGAGCAGCCCGCCCGCCGTCAATTCCTGCCATTGGATCAGCGCGCGGTCGCGCAGCAAGAGTGGGCGGCGGCGCGGCAGCGGCGTGTCGATCAGCACGCAAAGCGCCACCTCCTCGCCCGCCGCCTGCAATTGCTGCGCCATCTCATAGGCGGTGATGCCGCCGCCCGAGAATCCGCCGAGCAGGTAGGGGCCGTGCGGCTGCACCTGCCTTATCTCGGCGATCATGTCGCGTGCGGCGTGGCCGAGGTCGTCATGCGGCGCGTCGCCGCCCAGAAGGCCCCGCGCCTGAAGCCCGTAGACGGGCCGCGCCTCGCCCAGGAGATGCGCGAGGTGGCGCAGGTTGAGCACATTGCCGAACATCCCCGCCACGAGGAAAAACGGCACCCCCGCCCCGCCCTCGCCGCGATGCATCGGCACCAGATGGGTAAAGCGGCGCTCGGGCGCGGCGGGGGCTGTGGGGGCTGTGGTCTCGCTTGCCTCCTGTGGCCCGATCCGCGCCTCGATCAGCGCTGCACAGGCGCGGATGGTGGGCGCCTCGAACAGCACCGAAATGGGGAAATCCACCGCATAGGCGCGGCGGATCATGGCGAAAAGCCGCACCGCTATCAGCGAATGGCCGCCAAGATCAAAGAAACTGTCCTCGGCCCCGACCTGTTCCAGCCCCAGCAGATCGGACCAGAACCCCGCGAGCCGCGTCTCGATCTCGCCCTCGGGGGCGATGAACTCCGCCGCCAGATCGGGCCGGGCAAAGCGCGCGCCCGCGCCCGGATCGGGAGTGGCGGCGGCATCGGCCTGCCGGATCAGCACCTCGGGCGCGAAGGGCGATACCAGCACCTGCGCGCGCGCCGTGGCGCGCACCCGGCGGAATGCCTCGGCCCCCTCGGCGGGGCGGATACCGTCGCGCAGCGCCGCCGCGAGCCGGTCCTCTGCCGGGCTTGCCGGGGTGTGGGCGGTCTCGATGAAACGTATCTCGCCCGCGCGCGGCGGGGTGATGACAAGCCCGCCCTCCTGCCGCCGCAAGGTGAAATCGCGGATTTCCGCAAGCACCGCGCCGGTGGCATCGGTGAGCGTGATATCGAACCGCGCCACCCCGCCCTGCGACGTGCCGTGGCCAAGGCGCGCATGGCTCCAGACCTCGCCGCCCAGCGGCGCAAAGACCTGCACCGCGCCATAGGAGACCGGCACCCAGAGCGCGGCACCCTCATAGCCCGCGATCAGCGGCATCGCCCAGCCGGTGGCGATATCCATCAGCGCGGGGTGCAGGTGATAGCCTTCGTCGCCCGCCGCGATGGCCGGAAGGCGCAGCCGCGCCAGCCCCTCGCCCGCACCAAGCCCGCGCGCCGCCAGCACCTGCCAGCGCGGCCCGAAATCGAGATGCGCCTCCTGCGGGGAGGCAAGCGCGGTGTCGCCCGCGTCTTCCCACGTCTCCATGCGCGCGCGTATGGATTCAAGATCAAGCGGCGGTGGGGCCTGCATCGGCAAAAGCGCGATCTCGGCCTCGGCGAGGCTCACCCAGCCCTGCCGCCCGGCCTGCGCGTGATCGGCCTCGATCCGCACGCCATAGCCCTGATCGCTGCGCACCAGCGTCAGGCGCATGTCGCGGCTCGCCCCCTTGGGCATGTCGAAGGGGCGCAGGAAAATCAGATCACGCAGCGCAAAGGGCAGGCTCTCGCCCTGTGCTTCCAGCGCCTCGGCGATGAGTTCCAGATAGCCGGTGCCGGGCAAAAGCGCCGCGCCGTCGCGGGTGCGGTGCTCGTCGAAGACCCAATGCGTGCCCGCCGAATAGCGCCCGTGAAAGACGCGGTTGCCCTCGGCGTCATGGCTTGCGGCCTCGATCAGCGGGGCGGCCACGGGCAGGCGCGGGGCGGGGGGCGCGGTGCCGTTCTGCGCCGCCACCGCCTCGGCGGCCATGCCCAGCTCGGCCCAGATACCCCAGTCGAGTGCCGTCACGCGGGTCTTGCCGCCCGCGCGCGCACGGGCATAGGCGTTGAGATATTCATTGGCCGCGACGTAATCGACCTGCCCCGCCGGGGCGGTCGCGGTGGATGAGGAGGAACACAGCACCAGCCAGTCGGGATCGCCGTCGGGGAACACCGCCTCCAGCACCTGCGTGCCGTGGATTTTCGGGGTGAACACGTCCTCGATGGTCTCGGGGCCCTTGGTCAGAAGCGGCGCATCGGCGATGGTGCCTGCGGCGTGGATGATACCGGTGACGCGGCCTAGCTGGGCCTCGATGGCGATGCGCGCGGCCTGCATCTCCTCGATATTGCTGACATCGGCGGCGATCACCATGACTGTGCCGCCCAAGGCCTCCAGCCGCTCGACGGCGGCGATGCGGCGGGCAAGCGCGCCGCCCGAGGCGGTGAGGCGCGGCCAGTCGGCGCGCGGCGGCAGGGCGGTGCGTGCCACGAGCGCGATGCGCGCGCCCTCGCGCGTGATGAGATCCTCGGCCAGCGTCAGCCCGATCCCGCCAAAGCCGCCGGTGATGAGCACCACGCCCCCCGGCGAGGGCGTGGCCTCTGCCTCTGCCTCGGGCAGCGGCACCGCGCGCCAGCCCGCCTCGTAGCGCCGCGCGCCGCGCAGCGCGGCGGCGTGGTTGCGCGGCTCTTGCATCAGGTCTTCGAGCACGCGGGTCACCAGCGCGTCATCGGGGGCCCCGCGCGCGGGCAGGTCCAGATCGAGGCTTGAGGCGGTGATCTGCGGCATCTCGCGCGGGATCACCCGCAGCGGCCCGGCCAGCGTGGCCTTGGCGGGGTGGGGCAGCGCCTCGGCCCTGACCTGCGCCGCGCCGGTGGTCAGCGCGGTCAGGTGCAGCGGCGTGCCCAGCCCCTCCTCGGCCAGCGCCTGCGCCAGAAACAGCAGGCTGTAGAACCCCTGCTCCTGCACCCGGTGGAAAAAGCTCGATCCGGGGCGGTGTCGTTCGTCGCGGGTGACAAGCCAGCCATGCACGATCCGCGTGGGCGCGCGGCCCTCGGCCATGAGCGCGCGCACGAGCTGGTCATAGCCCTCGCGCCCGCGTTCGGGCGAGAGAGTAAAGCGCCCCTCGCCCAGCCGCGCAAAGCTGTCGCCCGGCGTGACGCGGGTCACGCGGTGCCCCGCCGCGCCAAGCCGGTCCGCCAGCGCCGCACCAAGGCCCGCGTCATCCTCGAAGATCAGCCATGTCTCGGGCGGCAGCGCGGCAAGATCGGCCGCGCCGGTGATCTCCACCTCCGACAGGCGCGGGTGCCAGTGCGGCGCATGGCCCCATGCGCCGATATCGGCCTCGCGGGCGGGCAGGTCGGCGGTGTCGGCCCCGCGCGCGGTGCCCGGCTCTATGAAATAGGGGTGATGGTCAAAGGCATAGCTTGGCAGCGACACCCGGTGGCGCGGGGCCTCTCCCCAGACCTGATCCCAGTCGATGTCCACCCCGGCGGCCCAGAGCCGCGCCAGCATGGTCATGAAATAGAGATCATCGGCGATGGCGTCCTCGGGGTGGCGCAGGCTGCCGATGACGCGGTCGGCCTCGATCCCCGGCTGCGCCTGCGCGAGCGACGCCAGCGCCTTGCCGGGGCCGACCTCGAGAAAGACGCGATCGGGGTTTTCCGCCAACCGCGCAAGCCCATCGGCAAAATGCACGGTGTGGCGCAGGTGCGACACCCAATATGCCGGGTCGGTCGCCTCGGCATCGCTGAGCCAGTCGCCGCTGCGATTGCTCAGGATCGGGATTTGCGGGGGATTGAGCGCAATGCCGCGCAGGTAATCGCCGAACCGGCCCAGGATCGGCTCGAGCATCCGGCTATGCGCGGCGATGTCGATGGCGATGCGGCGGGTCTCGATCCCCTCGGCGTCAAGCCGCGCGGCCAGCGCATCGAGCGCCGCCTGCGGGCCCGAGGCCACGCTGAGGCCCGGCGCGTTGACGGCGGCAAGGTCGAGCGCATCGCCCAGCCAAGGGCGCAATTCATCGGCGGAAAGCGGCACGCTGAGCATTCCGCCCGTGTCAATGGTATCAAAGAGTTGCCCGCGCAGATGCACCAGCCCGATGCAATCCTCGAAGCTCATGACACCGGTGAGACAGGCGGCGGTATTCTCGCCCATCGAATGACCGATAAGGGCGGTGGGCCGCACCCCCCAGCTCTGCCAGAGCTGCGCCAGCGCGTATTCGGTGATCATGATGAGCGGCAGTTGCACCGAGGGCCGCTTGAGCCGCGCCTCGGCCTCGGCCATGCCGCCCGCGTCGGGCAGCCACAGTGCGCGGATATCGTAATCGAGCCGCTGCCCGAGGATATCCAGCCCGCGATCCATCCAGTCGGCAAAGACCGGCTCGGTCTCGTAAAGATCACGCGCCATGCCGGCATATTGCGCGCCGCCGCCGGGGAACATGAAGGCAACCTCGCGCTTTGCGCCGCGAACCGTGTGGGTAAAGACGCGGCGCGGGTCGCCCGAGTCCAGCAGGCGGGCGGCCTCTTCGTGATCGTGCGCCACCACCACGCGCCGCCGCTCGAACGCACGACGCCCGTGGCGGAGGGTATAGGCCACATCGGCCAGCGGCTGTTCGGGATGGGCGCGCAGATGGGCGGCAAGGCGGGCGGTGCCCGCATCCAGCGCGGATTTGGTGCGCGCCGAGAGCACCAGCGGCATAAACGGCCAATCGGCCTCGCCCGATGCCTCGCGGGCGGGGGCCTCCTCAATCACGACATGCGCGTTGGTGCCGCCCACGCCCAGCGAATTGACGCCCGCGCGGCGCGGGTGGTCGCGCCGGGGCCAGTCGCGCAGGCGGTCGTTGACGGCAAAGGGGCTGCCGTCAAAGCCGATGGCGGGGTTGGGGGCCTCATAGCCCAGCGAAGGCGGCATCTGCCCGTGTTGCAGCGCCAGCGCGGCCTTGATCAGGCTCGCCACGCCCGCCGCCGTGTCGAGATGGCCGATATTGGTTTTCACGCTGCCGATGCGGCAGAAATCAACGGCCTCGGTCGTTTCGCGGAACGCCTGAGTGAGGGCCGCCACCTCGATGGGATCGCCAAGGTAAGTGCCGGTGCCGTGACATTCGATGTAACCGACGGTATTGGCGGTGATGCCTGCAACCGCCTGCGCTTCGGCGATTGCCGCCGCTTGCCCGTCCACGGAAGGTGCCAGATAACCGGCCTTGGCCGCGCCGTCATTGTTGACCGCCGATCCCTTGATCACCGCCCAGATATGATCGCCATCGGCCAGCGCATCGGCAAGGCGGCGCAGCACCACCACCCCCGCGCCCGAGCCAAAGACCGTGCCTTGGGCGCGATGATCGAACGCGTGGCATTCGCCGTCGGGCGACAGGATCTCGCCCTCCTTGTAAAGGTATCCCCGCCCCTGCGGCAGCTCGATCGTGACGCCGCCCGCCAGCGCCATGTCGCATTCGCCGTTGAGCAGCGATTGCGCGGCATAATGCACCGCCACAAGCGAGGTGGAACAGGCGGTTTGCAGGCCCAGCGACGGCCCCTTGAGATCGAGGATATGGCTGAGCCGCGTGGTCAGGAAATCCTTGTCATTGCCGGTATGGCGCAGCAGGAACATGCCGACATCATCGACCAGATCGCGGTTGGAGCAGAGGTTGAACCAAAAGTAACTCCCCATGCCGCAGCCCGCGAAAACGCCGATCGGGCCGGGGAAATGCTCGGGCATGTGGCCTGCATCCTCGAGCGCCTCCCACGCCACCTCGAGAAAGCGGCGGTGTTGCGGGTCGAGGATCGCGGCTTCCTTGGGGCCAAAGCCGAAAAAGCCTGCGTCGAACATCTCAAACCCGTCAAGGGGCGCGGCATAGGGCACGTAATCGGGATGCGCGATGCGCTCGGCGCGCTCGCCCGCGGCGCGCAATTCCGCATCGTCAAGCCGCCGTATCGCGCGGCGGCCCTCGCGCAGCATCTGCCAATATTCGGTGACCGACCGTGCACCCGGCAGGTGCGCGGCCATGCCGGTGATGGCGATCTCCGTGCCGTCGGGCCGGGGCGAACTCATATCACTGGCCATCCTGTAAATACTTTCCGATCATATCGGCTCTGTCGTGCCACGACAATGCGACCTAATTTCGACGATTGCCTGACGATTCTCGCGCCTTGCCTGCGCTACCAGCCCGAGAGCGCCGCCAGACCGGCGAGCGCATCGCCGTTGAGCCAGACCGCGAGCGCCGCCAGCGCAAGGCCGAGCGCGGTCATGACCGCGTCATGGAGCGGGTCCCAGGCGCGCATCCGCCGCGCCAGCCACACCACCACCGGATAGGCCAGCACCATCGCCGCGCCATAGCCCAGCAGCCCGCCCAGCAGCCCGCCCCAATGCAGCCCTGCCAGAAGCGCGCCGATCATCGCCGTGGCCTTGGCGAGCGTCAGCACGAAAAACCGCTGCGAATCGCCCGCCGCGAGCGAGGCCTGATCGTAGGTCATCGCCACGATCTGCGGGATCTGCATCAGCGCCATCACCACCACCACGGCGCCCGCCATCGCGTAGCGGTCATCGTAAAGCAGCCCCACCAGCCACACGCCCGAAAGCGCGAACACGGTTGTGAGCGCCAGCAGCGCCCCCGAGACGGCAAAGCGCATCTTTCGCAACTTGGCGAAATTGGCGGCGCTCTCGCCGGGGGGGCGCTCGCGGTAGACGGGGATCAAAAGCCGCCATGTAAAGAGGTTACCGAGCAGCATCGGGAACGACGCGAGGAAAAAGCCGATATTATAGACGCCGAACGTCTCAAGCCCGAGATACTTGCCGAGGATGAGCTTGTCGGCCTGGTTGAACAGGAAGCCGCAGACCGTGCTGAGAAAGATCCACTTGCCGAAGGTGATGATCTCGGCCAGGGCCGCGCGCTCGATCCGGGGGCGGTTGCGCGCGTCGGGCAGGGTGGCGCGATAGAGCACCAGCGCCAGCGCCGTGCTGGCGAGATTGGCCAGCACCAGCGCCCAGACCGAATGCAGCGCCCAGGCCAGCGCGATGCCAAGGGCCAGGCCCGCGATCTGCACCGCGAAGTCGATCCCCGTCAGGCGACCCCAGCGCAGGTGCCGCTTGGCGGTGTCGAGCGCCGTGGGGTTCAGCCCCGAGATCAGCAGCGCCAGCCCCGCCACGGGCAAAAGCTGCATCAGAAGCGGCTCGCCATAGACCTGCGCCAGCGGCCATGCCAGCGCGCAGGCGGTGAGAAAGAGCACCACCCCGCGCAGCGCCTGCACGCTCCACGCGGTGTCGAGAAAGGCCGGGTCATCGCCGCGCCTGCTTTGCATGATGGCGGGGCTCACGCCCACGTCCGAGAACTGCATCAGCCCCTGGATGACCACGTTGACGATGGCCATGATGCCGAAGGCCTCGGGGAAAAGGAGCCATGCCAGCACCAGATTGGAGGCAAGCCGCAGCACCTGCGTGGCCCCGAAACTTGCCACCGTGAGCGCCGAGGAGCGCAGCGCCCGCGCGCCAAGCCCCTCACCGCTAAAGACTGCCCTGACGGCGCGCATCGTCCCTCGCTTGCCTGCCAGAGCGGGGCGCGTTCATTCGCAGTCACGCGCCCCGCTCTAACTCATTGATGCCGCATGTTTGAGGAACTCAAAACCCGTTCCTGCTCTTGAGTAACATGCTACTGCGTGACCTGTCGCATCATGGCGGCGCTTTCGTGGCAATTTCATTGCAACCGGGTGGTTTTCAGGGCGATGCGGCAGGCCGGATCACCCCCGCGTCACCCCCCGCCAGAGGCCGTCTCCAGGCAATGCCGCCGGAAGGCGCGTTTCAGAAGGTCCAGCTCCTCGCGCAAGAGCGCAATTTCGGCGCGCAGGTCGTAGGCCAGCGCATCGCCCGCCACCAGCGCGAAACTGTCGAGAACCTCGCCGCTGCTGCGGTCGCGGATCAAGAAGGTCTGCACCCCGTCGGCGATGCGGTCGGCGGGCACCGGCACGCGCAGCACCCGGTCGCCGCTATCGGGGCGGGCGATGATCTCGACCCCGTCGAGCGGCTGTTGCAGGTGGGTCACCTCGATCTCGGGGGCGGCGGTGCCCGGCTCTGTCGGCACCAGCACGCCCTCCCAGACGCCCTCGAACAGGCGGGTCTTGGTCAATGTCCAGTCGCTCATGATCGCTGTCCTTTGCTAGAGCGCCGCGCGGGGGCGGCGGCTGAAGGTGACATCGCGCAGCGTCACCTGGCTCATCGCCGGGTTTTCAAAGATCAGGTCGATCCAGGCGCGCTCGATCCGTTTTTCGTTGAGGTTGGAATAGGCAAGGTCGAATTCCACCGTGGTCTCGACCTTCGAGAGCGGCAATTCGCGGACGATCTGCTCGGTATTGGGGCCGTGGCGGATATTGAGCCGGGCAAAGATTTCCAGCGGCTTTTCCATCTCGATGATGGTGTCGAGGCGCACAAGATGGCGCTTGCTCAGGCCCTCGGTGGCCTCTTGCGGCAGGTCGATCACCAGCGACAGGAACGAGCCGTCGAAGGCAAACACATCCATCCGCAGCCCGTAGGGCGCAAGATCGGCCTCGCGGGTGTTGCGCACCTGCCGCAGCGACAGCTCGGAATGGGCGCAATCGTGAAACAATGTCACCTCGCGCCCCAGCATGGATTTCGATTTTACCGAGGCCATTCCGGGGGCGGGCAGCGGCAGGCGCCAGACCTCGGGGCGCCAGGCCCAATCGGTGCCGTGGGGGCGCGGAAACGAGGACGAGCCGACCACCGGCAGCGCGAGGTGATGATCGGCCACGGCAAGCGCCTCTTGCAGGAAATGCGACAGGCGCGCGCCGCTTGCGCGGATGTGGCGCAATTCGGCGAGCGACATCGCCGGGGCGGTGCGCGCCGTCCTGCGCCAGAGGCGCATCATGCGGCGATGCAGGACCGTATCAAGCAGTTTCATGCGGGGCGCACCTTTGAAAACCCGTTTCGACATCCTGACGCGCAAGGCGGATGCCGCAACGTTACCATGACAGGTATGTGCATAACATTAATTCGAAACAGGAAACAATCGCGCGAAGACCCCGCGACGCGGTGTTGCCGCAGAGGGGGGCGGTGCCGTCGCGACCGCCGGTTTCGCCGGGGCGGCCCCGACCGGTGCCGCAGCCGACAACCCGGCCGCCAGATCGCCCAGCAACAGGCGGCCCTCGCGGCCTGTCAGGGTGCTGCCTTGGGGCACGTAGAGCGCGAGGCTTGCAAGCTGGCCCGCCACCACGCGCGCGCCGCGCCAATGGCGCGGATCGCCGCCGGGCAGCACCGCCTCGCCGCCCCGCATGACCTGCGCATAAACCAGCCCCGCCTCCTGCCCCTCGCCCCGCACCGGCGCGGGGGCCACGGCGGCGGCAAGGCTCCGGGCGTCGGGCGCGGGGGCGCCCGCCGCCTGCGGCATGACCGAGACGGTCATCAGCGCCGGGGCAGCAGACACGCCCGGCGTGCCGGTCAGGTGCGTGCAGGGCGCGAGCAGCACAAAGGCGCCGCCACCGGGCAGGCGGCGCTGGCTGTCTGCGTCGATGCAGTAGCCGCGCGGCGCGCTCAGCCGCACCGCCCCGTTGCCAAGCGCGGCCTCGGTCAGCGGCGCTTGCGGCGTGACAGGCGCGAGGCAGGCGGGCAGGGCAAGCAAAAGCGCGGCGCAGGTGACCCCGCGCCGCGCGCCGCGCTCAGATATCCATGTAGACATGGGTTTCGGCCTGCGCGCCGGGATGGGTGACCGCACCCTTGTAGGTAGGCCCCACGAGCTGCGCATATTTCCACAGCGCACCGGCGGTGTAGAGCGTCTTGCGCGGGCCGGGCCACGCATCGCGGCGCAGGGCCAGCGTTTCATCGCTTAGATCGACCGACAATTCGCCCTTGATCGCGTCGATGGTCACCATGTCGCCGGTTTGCAAGAGCGCGATCGGCCCGCCATGCGCGGCCTCGGGGCCGACGTGGCCGACGCAGAAACCGCGCGTCGCGCCCGAGAAACGCCCATCGGTGATGAGCGCCACCTTCTTGCCCATGCCTTGCCCCGAGAGCGCCGCCGTGGTGGACAGCATTTCGCGCATCCCGGGGCCCCCTGCGGGGCCTTCGTTGCGGATGACGATCACCTCGCCCTCCTCGTAGGCCCGCGCCTTGACCGCCTCGAACGCGTCTTCCTCGCATTCGAACACGCGCGCGGGGCCGGTGAAGACCTGATGCTCGGGCGCGATGCCCGCGACCTTTACGATCGCCCCCTCGGGCGCGAGGTTGCCCTTGAGGCCCACCACGCCGCCGGTCTTGGTGATCGGCGCGTCGATGGGATAGATCACGCGGCCATCGGCCTCGCGCGCGATCAGGTCCAGTTCCTCTCCGATGGCGCGGCCGCTGGCGGTGATGCAGTCCTCGTGGATGAGGCCCGCTTTGCGCAATTCCTTCATCACCACGGGGATGCCGCCCGCATCGTAAAGATCCTTGGCCACATAGGCCCCGCCGGGTTTGAGATCGACGAAATAGGGCGTGTCGCGGAAAATATCGCAGACATCCTCGAGGAAGAAATCAATCCCCGCCTCATGGGCAATCGCCGGAAGGTGCAGCCCGGCATTGGTGGAGCCACCAGTGCAGGCCACCACGCGCGCGGCGTTTTGCAAGCTCTTGAGCGTGACGATATCGCGCGCGCGGATGTTTTGCTCCAGCAGATGCATCACCGCCTGACCGGAGGCCTCGCCATATTGGTCGCGGCTCTCGTAAGGGGCGGGCATTCCGCTGGAATTCATCAGCGCAAGGCCGATTGCCTCGCTCACACAGGCCATCGTGTTGGCGGTGAACTGCCCGCCGCAGGCCCCGGCAGAGGGGCAGGCCACGCGTTCGAGCATCTCGAGCGCGGCATCCGACAGCGTGCCGTTCTGGTTGCGGCCCACGGCCTCGAACATGTCCTGCACGGTCAGGTCACGCGAGCGGAAATCCTCGGGGATTTCCTCCATCTGCGGGGCGCGGCCCGGCAGGATCGAGCCGCCATAGATGAACACCGACGGCACGTTGAGACGCACCATCGCCATCATCATCCCCGGCAGCGATTTGTCGCACCCCGCCAGCCCCACCAGCGCGTCATAGCAATGCCCGCGCATCGTGAGCTCGACCGAGTCGGCAATCGCTTCGCGGCTTGCCAGCGACGAGCGCATCCCCTCATGCCCCATCGCGATGCCGTCGGTGACGGTGATGGTGGTAAACTCGCGCGGGGTGCCGTGGGCCTCCTTGACGCCGCCCTTGACGGCCTGCGCCTGACGGCTCAGCGCGATATTGCAGGGCGCGGCCTCGTTCCAGCAGGTGGCGACGCCGACGAGAGGCTGGTGAATCTCCGTCTCGGTCATGCCCATGGCGTAGTAATAGGACCGATGCGGCGCGCGCGCGGGGCCCTCGGTCACGTAACGGCTGGGCAGTCTGGACTTGTCGATCCTGGTCATTTTGGCCTCCCGGAATTTGCTGGCAATCGGTCTAGGCCAGCGCGCCGCGCGGGGCAAGCCGATTGCACGTATCGGCGCGCGCCGATACGGTCGCGCCATGCGATACGCCGCCCATGAAATCCTTGTCGCCCCGGCCCGCGCTTCGGCGGGGATCGGGCGGCTATGCGCGGGGATCGCGCTCACGGTGGCGCTCTTCGTGATGCTGGGGGTGCTGTGGTCGGGGCTGTTGCCGCTCCTTTTCGGGGCCGAGGGCTGGGCGCGGATCAGGCCGGGGATCGCGGCGGCGACGACGCCTGTGGGCGTGCTGATTACGCTCTTCAATTTCGCGCTGCTGGTCGCTGCGCTGGCGCTGGCGCTCAGGGTGGTTCACCGGCGCGGCCTCCTGAGCCTGGTTGGGCCGCTGCCGCTGGCGGCGGGGCAATTCGCGCGGGCGGGGCTGGCGCTGGTGGTGCTTTACGGGGTCGTCGCGCTGGTGCCGATGCCCGAGGCGCTGCGGCCCGTGCGCGGCCTTGGCCTTGGCACATGGCTTTCGGTGTTGCCGCTGGCGCTGGTTGGGCTGTTTTGCCAGGTCTTCGCCGAGGAGGTGGCCTTTCGCGGCTACCTGCAAAGCCAGCTTGCCGCGCGCTTTGCCTCGCCGCTGGTCTGGATGGGCCTGCCTGCGCTCGGCTTTGGCCTGCTGCATTTCGACAGCGCCACCTATGGGGCAAGCGGCTGGCTGGTGATGCTCTGGGCCGCCGGGTTCGGACTGGCGGCGGCGGACCTCACCGCACGGTTCGGCACGCTGGGGCCCGCCACGGCGCTGCATTTCGTCAATAATTTCAGCGCCATCCTCGTGGCCGCGCCCAAGGGGCAGTTCGACGGGCTGGCGCTTTACGTCTATCCCTTCGCGCTCGGCGATGTGGGGGCGGTGACGGCGATCCTGCCGGTCGATATCGTGATGCTGCTTTGCGCGTGGCTGGCGATCCGGCTGGCCTTGCGCGGCTGATTGCATTTCGCGCGGCGCCCGCTTAAGTGGGGGCGACAGCAGCGACAGGACCGACCCCGCGATGAACTGGATCACCAACTATGTGCGCCCGCGCATCAACTCGATCTTCTCGCGGCGGGAGATGCCCGAGAACCTGTGGACGAAATGCGACGAGTGCGGCACGATGCTGTTTCACCGCGAATTGTCGGACAACCTGAACGTCTGCACCAATTGCGGCCACCACATGGCGATCACGCCGCGCGCGCGCTTTGCGGCGCTCTTTGATGGCGGGCTTTACACCGAGGTAGAGGTGCCCACGCCCACCCCCGACCCGCTGCAATTCCGCGACCAGAAGAAATACCCCGACCGGCTGCGCGCCGCGCAAAAGGCCACCGGCGAGAAAGAGGCGATGCTTGTCGCCACCGGCGAGATGGGCCGCACGCCCATCGTGGCCGCCGCGCAGGATTTCTCGTTCATGGCGGGCTCGATGGGCATGTATGTGGGCAACGCGATCATCGCCGGGGCCGAGGCGGCGGTAAAGCACAAGCGCCCGCTGATCCTCTTTTCCGCCGCCGGTGGCGCGCGGATGCAGGAGGGGATTCTCTCGCTCATGCAGATGCCGCGCACGACGGTGGCGGTGCAGATGCTGCGCGAGGCGGGCCTGCCCTATATCGTGGTGCTGACCCATCCAACCACCGGCGGCGTCACCGCCTCTTACGCGATGCTGGGCGATGTGCAGATTGCGGAACCCGGCGCGCTGATCTGCTTTGCCGGGCCGCGCGTGATCGAGCAGACCATCCGCGAGAAACTGCCCGAGGGGTTTCAGCGCGCCGAATACCTGCTGGAGCACGGGATGCTCGACCGGGTGACGCCGCGCACCAGGATGCGCGACGAGCTGATCACCATCACCCGGATGCTGATGGGCCTGCCCCCGGCGGTAAAGGGCGATCTGCCTGCGCCCGAGCCACTGGCGGTTGAGGCCCCGGCCAAGGATACCCCCGAGGCATGAGCGCCCCCGGATCGGACCTCATCCTGTCGCGGATGATGGCGCTGCACCCCAAGATCATCGACCTCACGCTTGATCGCGTCTGGCACCTGCTCGACGCGCTGGGCAACCCGCAGAACGACCTGCCGCCGGTGATCCATATCGCGGGCACCAATGGCAAGGGGTCGACGCTCGCCATGATCCGCGCCGGGCTGGAGGCCGCGGGCAAGACCTGCCACGCCTATACCTCGCCCCATCTGGCGCGGTTTCACGAACGGATACGGCTGGCGGGCACGCTCATTTCCGAGGACCACCTGGCCGCGATCCTCGATGAGTGCGAGGCCGCCAATGGCGGCGCGCCGATCACCTATTTCGAGATCACCACCTGCGCCGCGATCCTTGCCATGGCGCGGGTGCGCGCCGATTATACCCTGCTGGAGGTAGGGCTTGGCGGGCGGCTTGACGCCACCAACGTGGTGGCGCGCCCGGCGCTGACGGTGATTACGCCGGTCTCCATCGACCACGAGCAATATCTGGGCGACACGCTGGCGAAAATCGCGGGTGAAAAGGCCGGGATCATCAAGCGCGGCGTGCCCTGTGTGATCGGCCCGCAGGCCGAAGAGGCGATGGCGGTGATCGAGGCGCAGGCCGCGCGGCTTGGCGCGCCGATCCTTGCGCATGGTCAGCACTGGCATGTCTGGGAGGAGCGCGGGCGGCTGATTTATCAGGACGAGGCGGGGCTGTGCGATCTGCCGCTGCCAAACCTGCCCGGCGCGCATCAGATCGACAATGCCGGGGCTGCGCTGGCGGCGTTGCGTCATCTCGGGGCAGGCGATGCGGCGTGTGAGTCGGCGGTGACGCGCGCGCACTGGCCCGCGCGGATGCAGCACCTTCGGCGTGGCCCGCTGGTCGAGGCCGCGCCCGAGGCCGAGATCTGGCTCGATGGCGGGCATAACCCTGCTGCCGGGCAGGCGCTGGGGCGGCATCTGGCGCATCTTCCAGAGCGGCCGACGCATCTGATTTGTGGGATGCTGAACACCAAGGATATCGGCGGCTATCTCCGCCCCTTTGCGGCGCAGGCCGAGCGGCTGATCGCGCTGTCGATCCCCGGCGAGGCCAACACCCTGCCCGCCGAGGTGACGGCAGAGGCGGCGCGCGGCGCGGGGCTGCGCGCCGAGACGGCAGGCAGCGCGCTCGACGCGGTGCAGCGCATCGCGGCGGATGACCCGCGCGCGCGCATCCTCATCTGCGGCTCGCTCTATCTCGCGGGGGGGATTCTGCGCGAGAACGGCTGAGCGGGGGCGGGGCGCAGGAGGCTACGTTTGGCCTGAAGGGGACGTTGAGGGTTTATCCCCCGCGCGGAATCGAGGCGTGCTTGCACGCCGCCGCGCATCGCCGGGCCGCCCCCCGGCACGGCGATTTGGCTGCAACCTGCGCAATGCTCTGAGGTTTTTCGGATTTGGCGAGATAAAGTGCACCCAAACTGACGTTGGATCGCCGCACCGCGGCCCGTCGATGCGCGGCTTCAGCGAACGTCCCCTTCAGGCCAATCCCCCCTTGCCGCCCCTTTCTCAGATCGTCTGATCGTAATCGCCCACGCTCGGCTCGGTGCGGATCACCGCGTCGATATCGGCGAAGATGGCGCGCATCTCGGCCTCGCTCTCGCTGCTTTCGCAGACCACCACCAGATTCGGCGTGTTCGACGACGCCCGCACCAAACCCCACGACCCGTTGTCGAGGATCACGCGCGCGCCGTTCACCGTGACCACTTCCTTGATGGTCTGGCCCGCAAGCCGCTCACCTGCGTCCTTCTTCGCCACCATCCGCGCCACGATCCGCTCCAGCACCTGATATTTCTCGGTATCGGCGCAGTAGGGCGACATGGTGGGGGTGGCCCAGGTCACCGGCAGCGCGCGGCGCAGGTCGGACATCGACATATCGGGGTTGCGATCCATCAGCTTGCAAAGCTCTACCGCCACGCGCAGCCCGCAATCATAGCCGCGCCCGATGGGCGCTGCGAGGAAGTAATGCCCCGATTTCTCGAACCCCGCCAGCGCGCCCAATTCCTTCACGCGGCGTTTCATGTGGGAGTGCCCGGTTTTCCAGTAATCGGCCTTGACGCCGTTTTTCTGCAACTCGGGATCAGAGGCGAAAAGCCCGGTCGATTTCACATCCGCGACAAAGGTCGCGCCGGGGTAGAGCTTCGACAGATCCCGCGCCATGATGACGCCCACCTTGTCGGCGAAAATCTCTTCGCCCTCGTCATCGACCACACCGCAGCGGTCGCCGTCGCCGTCAAAGCCAAGCGCGAAATCGGCACCCGTGGCACGCACCGTTGCGGCCATGTCGTGCAGCATTTCCATGGCTTCTGGGTTGGGGTTGTAGTGGGGGAAGGTGTAATCAAGCCGGTTATGCGAGGGGATCACCTCCACGCCGATGCGCTCGAACAGCTCCGGCGCAAAGGCCGACGCCGTGCCGTTGCCGGTGGCGCAGACCACGCGCAGCTTGCGCGTCATGCGGAAATCGCCCACCAGATCATCAAGATAGGCCTCGCGCACACCGGGCACGAATTCATAGGCCCCGCCCGGATGCGCCTGCCCGCGCCCCTCCAGCACGATATCGCGCAACTCGGCCATCTCGTCGGGGCCATGCGTGAGGGGCCGCTCGAACCCCATCTTGACGCCGGTCCAGCCATTGGGGTTGTGCGAGGCCGTCACCATCGCCACGGCGGGCACATCGAGGTGGAACTGCGCGAAATAGGCCATCGGCGACAGCGCGGGACCGATATCCTTGACCGTGATCCCCGCCTGCATCAGCCCGAGGATGAGCGCGTTCTTGATCGACAGCGAATAGTCGCGATAATCGTTGCCGACCGCGATCACCGGCGCGATGCCGCGCGCGCGGATCTGCGTGCCAAGGCCAAGGCCAAGCGCGGTGATCCCTGGCAGGTTGATCGCGTCGGGATATTTCCAGCGCGCGTCGTATTCACGAAAACCGGTCGGTGCGATCATCGCATCGCGCAGGAACTCCCAGGTGTTGGGGGTGACGGTCGGCAAGGGTTTGGTCATGAAAAACTCGTTTTTAATCAGAGGGTAATGGGGTGGGCCTTAGCCAGCCTGTCAAACTCCATCAGCGTTGAAATCAGCGCCGCCATCTGCGGCAGCGGGATCATGTTGGGCCCGTCCGAGGGCGCGTTGTCGGGGTCTTCATGCGTCTCGATGAACACGGCGGCCACGCCAAGCGCCACGGCGGCACGCGCCATCACCGGGGCGAATTCGCGCTGGCCGCCCGACGATCCGCCCTTGCCGCCGGGTTGCTGCACCGAATGGGTGGCATCCATCACCACCGGATATCCCGTGGCGGCCATCTGCGGCAGCGAGCGCATGTCGGCCACCAGCGTGTTATAGCCGAACGAGGTGCCGCGCTCGGTCAAGAGGATGCGGCGGTTGCCGGTCGATTCGATCTTGGAGATGACATTGGGCATGTCCCAGGGTGCCAGAAACTGGCCCTTCTTGACGTTGATCGCCGCCCCCGTCTCGCCCGCCGCGATCAAAAGGTCGGTCTGGCGACACAGGAAGGCGGGGATTTGCAGCACGTCGGCCACCTCGGCCACCGGCGCGCATTGATCGGCGGTGTGAATATCGGTCAGCACCGGCAAGCCAAGCGCGTCCTTGACCGATTGCAGCACCTTCAGGCCTTCGTCGATCCCGAGCCCGCGCTTGCCCGCAAGCGAGGTGCGGTTGGCCTTGTCGAACGAGCCCTTGAAGATCAGCCCGGCACCCGCCGCGCGGCACGCCTCTTGCAGGGTGCCCGCGATCATCTGGGCGTGATCGGCGGATTCGAGCTGGCATGGCCCGGCGATGAGGGTGAGCGCCCGGTCATTGCCGAGGGTCAGGCTGTTGAGATCGACATGTTGCATATTAGGACGACACCTGTTCGCGAAGGATGGACGCTGTGAGCGAGATCATCAGGTAGATACCAGAAAAGATCAGGAAGGCCAGAACGGTGTTCTCGAACACCTTGGGATAGGCGGCCTCTTGCGGGGCCACGGGGCGGGCACTTACGGTGAGGTAGCGCACCTGCTTGTTGGCCTCGACCTGCGACATGCGCATGGTTTCCAGCGCGGATTGCATCACCATGTCGGCGGTGGCCAGATCGGCCTGCGCCATCTGGATCGCGGCGGTCTTGGAGGCGAGCGAGCTTCCACCGCCGGTCGCCTCGGTCAGGCGGTTCTTCTGGCTTTTGAGTTCGGCGCGCAGAACCTCGATCTCGCTGCGCAGGGCCGCGACCTTGGCGCTGTTGGGGCGCGGGTTGTTGAGCTGGATGCTGAGCGCTAGCTCTTTCTCCTGAAGCTGCAATTCAACGGTGTTGATGAGGCTGCGGATACCGGCGATCTCGCCCTCGGGGTCGAGGATGCTGTTCTCTTGCAACTCCACCAGCCGCTCTTGCGCCGCGCGTCGATCGGCCTTAGCCTTCTCGAGGCTTTCGGCGGCGACCTTGACGGCGTCGTTGCGCTTGTCGCGGCTGAGCTCGTCCACGCGCTCCTCGGCATAGGCGATAAGCTGCTCGTTGAAGCGCAGGCTGGTTTCGGGATCGGCGGCGATCACCTCCATGCGCATGACGCCCTCGGTCGGGTCATAGCCGATCTTCACATGGTCCTTGTAGAGCTTGTAGACCGCTTCATTGCTGGCCTCGGGGTCAAGCCGCTGAATCGGGTCGATCGCGGGATCGGCGAAATGCGCGCGATAGTCCATTTCTCGATCAAGGCGCAGCATCGCATCCTTTGATTCGAGGTATTCCTGCGTCGCGATCGCGTCCTGCCCGGTGGCGAACTGGCTGGGCAACAGCCCGCCAAGCCCACCCTTGCCGCCGCCGCCACCATCGGCCGAAAGGATCAGAAAGGCCGATTTGGACGCATACATCGGCGTTGCCATAGCCGCGAAATAATAGCCCGCGAGAAAGGTGGGCAGGATCACGAAGGCCGCGAGCCGCGAGAACAGCAGCAAGAGTTTGCGTCGCCGCCGTCTGCTGATGTCGCGCTGGATGCCGGTGATCTCGGCGGCGCGGCGCTCTGCCGGGCTTTTCTCGGTCGCGGGCAGGTTATGGCCGGGCGCGGGCACGGTCTGGGGCAGGTTCACGCGGCCCGCGCCCGCAGCCTTGTCCTCGGCGCCCTTGCCCGCCACCAGCTCGAGCATGGTGGTGCGCTGGAACGGGTCGATGCCGCGTGCGCGCAAGAGCCGCACCGCGTCGAAATCAGAAGTGGGGGCAAGCCCGTGTTTCTGCGCCACGCGCCGCGCCATGCGCAATTCGCGCCCCGAAAGCCCCTCGCGGCGGATGTCGTCGATGCTGGTGCCCGGCGCCTCGGCGCGGGTCTGGTCGATCTGGCCCTCGCGGAGCGGCTCGGGGCGCTGCGCGGCCTCGGGCACCGAGGCTTGCACCGTCTCGGGATGCGCCTCGGCGGCATTGCCATAGGCTGCGCCTGTGCCGGTGGCGGCGCTGGCGGCGGCAGGCGCGCTGCGGCGGATGCGGAATTTGCTAAC
The DNA here is from genome assembly GCF_040547535.1 of Roseovarius sp. MBR-78. Classification (NCBI taxonomy): domain Bacteria; kingdom Pseudomonadati; phylum Pseudomonadota; class Alphaproteobacteria; order Rhodobacterales; family Roseobacteraceae; genus Roseovarius; species Roseovarius sp. MBR-78. The sequence goes on along the minus strand of NZ_JBEPPX010000003.1, from coordinate 103,933 downwards.
CTTGGGTTTCGTAGTCATAAAGCTCTCTTGCCTCTTCCAAGGTGTCATACATGTAAAGTTTGCCACCCATCAGAACGGCGGCGGAACTGGCGAATTTTTCAAGCGTCTTGGGATCGTGAGACACGATGATGATGGTGGTGGTGCGCAGCCGTTCCTGCAATATCTCGCCGGCCTTGCGGTTGAATTCCACATCCGTCGAGCCGGGCATCCCCTCGTCGATCAGATACATGTCGAAATCCAGCGCCAACATCAACGCAAAGCTGAACCGCGCGCGCATCCCCGAGGAATAGGTGCCAAGCGGCTGGTCGAAATATTCGCCCAGACCACAAAGCCAGCGGCAATAGGCCTCGACGTAATCGGGGTCGATCCCGTAAAGCTGGGCGATGTAGCGGGCGTTTTCCTTGGCCGAGAGGCGCGAGACCACGCCGCCCATGAAGCCCAGCGGAAACGAGATGCGACAGCCGCGCCGGATCACGCCCTCGTCGGGCTTTTCCAGGCCCGCCATCATGTTGATGAGCGTCGTCTTGCCGGTGCCGTTGGGGGCGAGAATACCGAGGCTGCGCCCGAGATCGACGCGAAACGACACATCCTCGAGGATCACCTTGTGCTGTGTTCCCGTCCAGAAGGACTTGGAGACGTTTTCGAACTCGAGCATTGCTGCGCCTCGTTGATCGCCCGCGCATGGCGTCCCTCCTGATCGTCAGGGTGGGCGCGGGTCCGGTTATTATTCCCGATCTAGGGACAATATGCCATTCGAACTGGGCAACAATATGCCGTTTGCCACAAGATTTGCGGCCATCGCGGGGCAGGCGTGGCACGCAGGTGACGGCGCGGTGGCATTCGGTGCGTCAAACCGCGCCGATGATTGCCCGCCGCGCGCCGCTGGGCTAGGCACGCCATAGACAGACCCGAACGGGAACACGCCATGAGCCGGATTTGCCATATCGACCTCGACGACGCCAACCTGCCGCCGCCCACGCCCGAGATCGAGCAGGAACGCAAGGTCGCGATGTATGACCTGATCGAGGAGAATTCCTTTGTGCTGCCCGCGCGCGAGGGCCGCGCGGTGCCCGATGGCCCCTACCGGGTGGGCCTTGCGATCCGCGACAAGCGGCTGGTCTTCGACATCCGCACCGAGGCCGATCAACCGGCGGCGGAATTTCACCTGTCGCTGTCGCCGTTCCGGCAGGTGGTCAAGGATTACTGGGCCATTTGCGAAAGCTATTTCGATGCGGTCAGGAACATGCCGCCAAGCCAGATCGAGACCATCGACATGGCCCGGCGCGGCATTCACAACGAGGGCGCAAGGGTGCTCGCCGAGCGGCTGGAGGGCAAGGCAGAGGTGGATAGCGACACTGCGCGCCGCCTCTTCACGCTCATCTGTGTGCTGCATCACGGGGGCTGAGCCGGATGCCCGCTCGCCTGCCGCAATCGGTGCTGTTTTGCTGCGATCACAACGCCGTGCGCTCGCCGATGGCCGAGGGCATCATGAAGAAATTCTATGGCACCGAGACCTATGTGCAATCCGCGGGCGTCAAGAGCGAGATGGATATCGACGGTTTCGCCATCACCGTCTGCCGCGAGATCGGGGTGGAGCTGGAACGCCACCGTGTGCGCAGCTTTGACGAAATGGCGGAATGGGGCGACGATCTGTCCTCCTTCGATCTGATTGTCGCGCTCAGCCCGGCAAGCCAGCGCCGCGCGCTCGATCTGACGCGGTTCTATCACCTCGATGTGGTCTACTGGCCGATCATGGACCCGAGCGGCCTTGCCCAGACCCGCGAGGCGCGGCTCGACGCCTATCGCCAGACCCGCGACCAGATCATCGGCCACCTGATCGCGCGATGGGGCCCGCCCGTCGAGGAGGGGACCGCCTGAGCGCGCGACGGGACACGGGGCCAATGTCCTTCACGCCCGGCCCTGAGGCCTGCCAGCCCGCCCTTGTCAGCTATCCAGCATCAACCCCAGCCGCCGCTCGCGGCGCATGACGAGGCGGATGGTGATCACCCCCGCCAGCCCGGTCGCGAACATCAGCCACAAAAGCGGGAACGCTCCGCGTTCGGGGGTGAGCAACAGCCCCGCCAGCGCCGAGAGCGCCGCGCCCAGCCCGATCATCAACGCGCCGGAGAGGCCGCTTGCCGTACCTGCAAGATCGGGCCGGATCGACAGCGCCCCGGCGGTGGCGTTGGGGATCACCATGCCATTGCCCAGCCCCATGAAGGTCATCAGCCCGAAAAACGTGAGCGGGGTGCCAAGGCCCGCGTAGAAAAGCGTGAGGTTGAGCCCGATGCCGCCCGCGTTGAACATCGCCCCCCAAAGCACCATCCGGTTGACTCCGATGCGCGTGGAAAAGCGCCCCGAGGCGAAATTGCCGAGGAAATAGCCGATCGCGGGCGCGCCAAACAGCAGGCCGAGCGCCGCAGGCGACAGCCCGAAAATCTGATCGCCCACGAAGGGCGCGCCGCCCAGGTAGGCAAAGAACGCCCCCGAACTGAGCCCCGCCGCCGACGCATAGCCCCAGAACCGGTAAGAGGTGAGCAGCGCCGGGTAGTCGCGGAATTGCTGCACAAGCGTGCGCCCCGAGAGCGGCGCGGTCTCGCCCAGATCGCGCCAGCACAGCCACATGAGCGCCGCGCCCAAGAGCAGCAGCGCCCAGAAATTGGCCTGCCAGCCGAACACCTCATCCAGCACCCCGCCGATGGCCGGGCCGATCATCGGCACCACCGCCATGCCCATCGTCACATAGCCGATCATCGAGGCGGCGCGATCCTGGGGCACCATGTCGCGCACGATGGCGCGGCTCAGCACCATCGCCACGACGATGCTGGCCTGCACCATGCGAAAGGTCAGAAACACCAAGACATTGGGCGCCATCAGGCAGCCCAGCGTGGCAACCAGGAACAGCCCCAGCCCCCAGAGCACCACGGGCCGCCGCCCCCAGCGATCCGAGATCGGCCCCATCAGCAGTTGCAGCGCGGCGTTCACCGCGAGATAGAGCGCGACGGAAAGCTGGATGAGTCGATATTCGGTATCGAAATACGCCACCATCCCCGGCAGCGAGGGCAAGAAAATATTCATCGCCAGCGCCGACAATCCTGCCATCAGGATCAGCGTTGCGATATGGGGCGGGGTGGAGCGGTCCAGAAACCGGACCTTGACTTTGGATTGCATGGGTGAAGGCTAGGCGTTGCAGGTGGGGATGTCCATTTGCACCAGACGCAAAGCTGGGGTTTATTTGCAGCTTTGCAGATATTCACGAAATCGTTCGCAAGAAGTTGCAAATTTGCGGGATTCCGTTTGGTTTCGCGCCCCTGACTGCGTATGGTGCCCGCCAAGGACGGCGAGGGAGGCCCGGACGTGCCGGGACGGATCGCGCAGACAAAGGGGAGCGCCATGAAAGACATTCTTCAGGAACTCGAAAATCGGCGTGGTGATGCGCGGCTTGGCGGCGGGCAGGCGCGGATCGAGGCGCAGCACGCACGCGGCAAGCTTACCGCGCGCGAGCGCATCGAGCTTTTGCTCGACGAGGGCAGTTTCGAGGAATTCGACATGTTCGTGGCGCATCGCTGCACCGATTTCGGCATGGAGGAGAACCGCCCCTATGGCGATGGGGTGGTGACCGGCTGGGGCACTATCAACGGGCGGCAAGTCTATGTGTTCAGCCAGGATTTCACCGTTCTGGGCGGCTCGGTCAGCGCCACCCACGCGCAGAAGATCTGCAAGATCATGGATATGGCGATGCAGAACGGCGCGCCGGTGATCGGCATCAACGATTCGGGCGGCGCGCGCATCCAGGAGGGCGTCGACAGCCTTGCGGGCTATGGCGAGGTATTCCAGCGCAATATCGAGGCCTCGGGCGTGATCCCGCAGATCAGCGTCATCATGGGGCCTTGCGCGGGCGGTGCGGTCTATTCGCCGGCGATGACCGATTTCATCTTCATGGTGCGCGATACGTCCTACATGTTCGTGACCGGCCCCGACGTGGTCAAGACGGTGACCAATGAGGTGGTGACCGCCGAAGAACTGGGTGGGGCGGGCACGCATACCCGCAAGTCGAGCGTGGCCGATGCGGCCTTCGAGAACGATGTCGAGGCGCTGGCGGAGGTGCGGCGGCTGGTGGATTTGCTGCCGCTCAACAACCGCGAGAAGCCGCCCGTGCGCCCGTTTTTCGATGCGCCGGGCCGGGTGGAGGCCAGCCTCGATACGCTGATCCCGGCCAATCCCAACATGCCCTATGACATGAAGGAATTGATCCTCAAGATCGCCGACGAGGCGGATTTCTACGAGATTCAGGAAGACTTCGCCAAGAACATGATCACCGGCTTCATCCGGCTGGAGGGGCAGACCGTGGGCGTGGTGGCCAATCAGCCGATGGTGCTGGCAGGATGTCTCGATATCGACAGCTCGCGCAAGGCGGCGCGCTTCGTGCGGTTCTGCGATGCGTTCGAAATCCCGATCCTGACGCTGGTGGATGTGCCCGGCTTCCTGCCCGGCACGGGGCAGGAATATGGCGGCGTCATCAAGCATGGCGCGAAGCTCCTGTTCGCCTATGGCGAGGCGACGGTGCCCAAGGTCACGGTGATCACCCGCAAGGCCTATGGGGGGGCCTATGACGTGATGGCGTCCAAGCATCTGCGCGCCGATTTCAACTATGCCTGGCCCACCGCCGAGATCGCGGTAATGGGCGCGAAGGGCGCGACCGAGATCATCTATCGCGCCGACCTGAAAGACCCCGACAAGATCGCCGCGCATACCGCAAGCTACGAGGCGCGCTTTGCCAACCCGTTCGTCGCCGCCGAGCGCGGCTTCATCGACGAGGTGATCCAGCCGCGTTCGACGCGGGCGCGGGTGAGCCGGGCGTTCGCGTCCCTGCGCAACAAGAAGACCGTGCGGCCCTGGAAGAAACACGACAATATCCCGCTGTGAGGGGGGCAGGGGGCTCTGCCCCCGTCGCCGTTCCGGCGACTCCCCCGGAGTATTTTCACCAAGAAGAAACGAAAAGGCACAAGGCATGGGCCGCGACCGCTGGCATGTGATCGACGAGGGGGGCGCGCTGACGCTGGCGCGGCGGGTGCCCGTGCGGTTTGATCTGGCCGCAGAGGCGGTGATCGCGGGCCATGTCGGGCGGCGGCGGCTGGCGCATCTGGTGCGGCAGGACATGTGGCGCGCGTTGCGGCATCTGCGCGGCTTTGCGCCCGTGGTGCGCGTGGCGCGCGTGCCCGGCGGGCTGCATGTGCGCGCGGGCGGCGCGGTGGCGGGGCGGTTCGCGCGCGCGCAGGCCGAGGCGCGCATCGCCGCGCTGCTGGCAGACCCGGCGCGCGTGGCGCGCTGGACCGGCCGGGGGAGGGGCACATGAACGGGGCGCTGAGGCCGGTGGTGGGGATGATCCCGCCCGCGCTGCTGGCGCAGGCCCCCGCAGCCGCGGCGCAGGAGGAGGCGCTGCGGCTGCCCTCGGGGCTGGAGGCGCGGCTCTACGAGGTGCTGACCGACCGGCCCGCCGGGGCCGGGCTGATTTACCGGTTTCGCTATGTGGCGCAAGGGTTTGCCGCCGGGGCAGACCGCCTGGACGCCATCGCCGCCGACCTGGCCTGGCTCTGCGAGGAACATGCCCTCGCACGGATCGCCAATACCGGACCGCAGCCGGGGCAGGTGGTGATTTCGCTGGCCGATCGCGAGGCGGAATTCGGGGTTTACGACGGCGCGGTTGCCGAGGTCTTCGAGGCGTATCGGATCGAGGGCGACCGCTGTATCTGGGAGATGTTCTGATGTTTGCGCGATATCTCGTTGCCAAACCGCGTGAAGGGGCCGCAACTGCGGCATTCCGGACACATGCGCGTGGGATTGTGCATTCAATATGTTCAAATCGTTCAATTTCCGCTAGCGTGAACCAAAGGTGCACGCGAGTGCCCTTTACCTCGCCCAATCGGCGGGTTTCGGTATCGTGCCGAGGCGCGCCATCAATCGAAGATACGAGAGACAGGAGTTTTACATGTCCAGAACCGTCAAGAGCATTCTCGCCCTGGGCTTCATCGCCGTTGTCGCCGCATGTGCGCAGCCGGCCGAAGAAGAATTCGTCGTTGTCGAGCCGATCACGACCGAGCCTGTGCAGACCGGCAAATACAAGTAAGCCCTTTGGGCTGATGGCGGGCCGGGCGGTTTCGTCCGTCCCGCCACATCTGAACGGCGCGCGATGCCCCGTGGTAACGGGGGTGGCAACATGCTGAAACATCGCGGATTTCCCGGACGCCTCACGGGAACGGATTACCAATTCACCATCAGGCGGGGCAACCCGCGCGGGATCACCCCGCTGATTGCGCGCGAGCGTTATCGTGATCGCAAGCCGGTTGACCGGCGCGCGGATACCGAGTTCCTGCGCGCCATCTGGCAGCATTTCGGCGAAGAGCCGTTCGAGCGCGGCAATCTCGATGCCGGGCGGTTGAGCTGGCTGTTCGGGCGCGAGATCAAACCCGTCGACGATCCTTTTGACCCCGAGAGCTATGAGACGCGGCTGGTGCTCGATCTCGACGTGGCGCGGCGCAGCTTTCCAGACCTGTTCGACGGCGGGGATGCGCCATGAGCGGGGCGCAGGGATCGGCGGAGTTCCGCGCCGCGCCGGACCGGCATTTCGCAAATGACAGGACGATTTCACCGGCGCATCGGCGGCCGGGATGTGACAGGGGCCGCGCGGTGCGTCGTGCGGGCCGGGACCGTTAGAGGAAGGGACGAGAGATGTTCAAGAAAATCCTGATCGCCAACCGGGGCGAGATCGCCTGCCGGGTCATCAAGACCGCGCGCAAGATGGGGATTGCCACCGTGGCGATCCATTCGGATGCCGACGCGCAGGCCCTGCATGTGCAGATGGCCGACGAGGCGGTGCATATCGGCCCCTCGCCCGCCTCCGAGAGCTATATCGTGATCGAGCGTGTGATGGCCGCGATCAGGCAGACCAGGGCCGAGGCGGTGCATCCCGGCTACGGCTTCCTGTCGGAAAACCCAAAATTCGCCAAGGCTCTGGAAGCCGAGGGCGTGGCCTTTGTCGGCCCGCCGGTGGGGGCGATCGAGGCGATGGGTGACAAGATCACCTCCAAGAAGATCGCCCAAGAGGCGGGCGTCAGCACCGTGCCCGGCTATATGGGGATCATCGGGGATGCCGATGAGGCGGTGAAAATCTCGGGCGAGATCGGCTATCCGGTGATGATCAAGGCCAGCGCCGGGGGCGGCGGCAAGGGGATGCGCATCGCCTGGGATGACGAGGAGGCACGCGAGGGCTTTCAAAGCTCCAAGAACGAGGCGGCGTCGAGTTTCGGCGATGACCGTATCTTCATCGAGAAATTCGTGACCCAGCCGCGCCATATCGAGATTCAGGTGCTCTGCGACAGCCACGGCAACGGCGTTTATCTCGGCGAGCGGGAATGCTCCATCCAGCGCCGCAACCAGAAGGTGATCGAAGAGGCACCAAGCCCGTTTCTCGATGAAGAGACCCGCCGCGCGATGGGCGAGCAGGCGGTGGCGCTGGCCAAGGCGGTTGGCTATGCCAGCGCGGGCACGGTGGAATTCATCGTCGATGGCGACCGCAATTTCTATTTCCTCGAGATGAACACGCGCTTGCAGGTGGAACACCCGGTGACCGAGTTGATCACCGGCGTGGACCTTGTCGAGCAGATGATCCGCCTCGCCGCAGGCGAGCCGCTCTCGATCACGCAGGACGATGTGACGCTCAAGGGCTGGGCCATCGAGAGCCGGCTTTACGCCGAAGATCCCTATCGCGGCTTCCTGCCCTCGATCGGGCGGCTGACGCGCTATCGCCCGCCCGAAGAGGTGGCCGCCGGGCCGCTTCTCGACAGCGGCAAATGGCAGGGCGAGGCGCGGCCGGGCGAGACGGCGGTGCGAAACGATACCGGCGTCTATGATGGCGGCGAGATTTCGATGTATTACGACCCGATGATCGCCAAGCTCTGCACCTGGGCCCCGGATCGCGCGCAGGCGATCGAGGCGATGCGCGTGGCGCTCGACAGTTTCGAGGTGGAGGGGATCGGCCACAACCTGCCCTTCCTCAGCGCGGTGATGGATCACCCGCGTTTTGTTTCGGGCGAGATCACCACGGCCTTTATCGCTGAGGAATATCCCGAGGGTTTCGAGGGGGTGCTGCTGCCCGACGACATGCTGCGCCGCATCGCGGCGAGTGCGGCGGCGATGCACCGGGTGGCGGAAATCCGGCGCACGCGGATCTCGGGGCGGATGGACAACCACGAGCGCCACGTGGGCGAGGATTGGGTGGTGAGCCTGCAAGGGCAAAACCTCGCGGTCACCGTGGCCGCCGACCGCGAGGGCGCGACCGTGGGGTTTGCAGATGGCGGCGAGATGCGCGTGGCAAGCGATTGGACGCCCGGCGACGGGCTGGCGCGGCTCATGGTGGATGGCGCGCCGCTGGTGCTCAAGGTCGGCAAGATCACGCAGGGTTTCCGCATTCGCAGTCGCGGGGCCGATCTGAAATGCCATGTGCGCACGCCGCGCCAGGCGGAACTGGCGGCGTTAATGCCCGAGAAACTTGCCGCTGATACATCGAAGCTGCTGCTCTGCCCGATGCCGGGCATGATCGTGAAGGTCAACGTGACGGAGGGCGACGAGGTGCAGGAGGGGCAGGCGCTCTGCACGGTGGAGGCGATGAAGATGGAAAACATCCTGCGCGCCGAACGCCGCGGCGTGGTGGCCAAGGTCAACGCCGCGCCGGGCGACAGCCTCGCGGTGGACGATGTTATCATGGAATTCGAGTGAGGGGATGACCCGCCCCGCGCGCCATAGCCCTGTGCCGCTGGCCTGTCTGGCGCTCGTCGTGCTGGTGGCGGGCTGTGTGCGCGATCGGGAGGCGGTGCAGCGGGAGTGGCTGGGGCAATGGTTCGCGCTGGGCGATACGCTGTTTTTCAATGCGACGCGGGGCTGTGCCGTGGGGCTTTATGCCGTGGTGACGCCTGATGTGAAATCGGCTCTGCCGGTCACGCGCGACGTGGTGCAGATGCAGCGCGAGATCGTAGCGCGCGGGGCGGCGGCGCTTGACTGGCGAGGGCAGGCGGCGGATGCGGGGCTGGTGGCGATGGCCAACCACCACCGCGAGACCGGCATGGCGATGCGCCGTGCGGGGCTTGAGGCGCGGGCCTGCATGGATGCGCGCAGCGAGGGCGTGTTTCGCCACGGCCTTGATGATGCGCGCACGGTTCTGGGCTGGGACGCGGCGCGGCGCGCGCTCATCCTGATGCTGCCGGGCGAGGGGCTGCTTGTCGTCGCGATGGGGGAGGGCTGAGCGATGGCGCGTCAGCTTCCGCCCGCGCGCCCGTCGCGCAATTCCTGCTGGCGCATCGGCAGCTTGTCGATGGAGCGGGTGATCTCACGCACATGCCACGGGGCCGGTTTGCGCAGGTATATCACCCCGTCCTTGCCGATCAGCACGAGGGCAAAGCCGCGCGGCCGTAGCTTGCGGCGCAATTCCGAGCGGGCGGCGGGATCGGTATCGGTGATGACCACCACATCGCGCGCCGCCAGCGCATCGAGCCGCGCGGTGAGATATCCCATCTGCTCGACATATCGCGGGTCGGCGGGCGTGTCGGCAAAGACCACGAGCGCCCGCTTGAGCCACGCGATATCGTCGAGGTCGATCTCTTCCGCCCCGACGATCACCGGCATGTCGGCCTCGGGGGTGCGGTCCTGCGCCAGCAGGGGCGTTGCGGCGAAGGCGAGGAAAACAAGGGCGAATATCGGTTTCATGGGGTCTCCTGCTGCCCAAGATATAGGGGGGTTGCGCGGAAATGCGAAGCCCGATCAGCGATGTCGTGAAAAAACGGTGCGATTAACGTCCCGCTCAGGCTTTGGTGGCAGACTGCGACCCCAAGCCCTGCGCGCTGCGCGCAGGCAGCGGCTGCAAGGGGGGCGCGCGATCATGGATATCATTCTGCATCTGGGGGCCCATCGCACCGCCACCACCAGCCTGCAACGTTACGCGCAGGCGTGCGGTCCTGCCCTCGCCGCGCTTGGCGTGGTGGTCTGGGGGCCGGAGGTCACGCGCGGCGGGCTGCTGTCGGGGGTGATCCCGGCACCGGGCGGCCATCCCGTCGCCGCCGAGGCGGCGCACGCGCGCGGGCGCATTGCCCTTCGCGTGGCGCAGGCCGAGGCCGGGGGGGCCGCGCATCTTGTGGTCAGCGACGAGAACATGATCGGCGCGCCGCGCCTCTGCCTGCGGCGGCACCGGCTCTATCCCGGCGCGGGTGAGCGGGTGGCGCGGCTTGGCCATGCCTTTGGCGGGCGTATCACCTGTGCCGTGCTGTCGATCCGGGCGCAGGATGCGTGGTGGGACTCGGTGCTGGCTTATGCAGTGGCGCGCGGCCACAGGCTGCCCTCTCGGGGCGATCTCGACCGGTTGGTGACCTCCGGGCGGCAATGGCGCGAGGTGATCGCCGATATCGCCTGCGCCCTGCCGGGGGCCGAGATCGTGATCCTGCCGCATGAGCAATTCGCCACCCGCCCCGAGGCGCGGCTGGCGCAGATGACCGGGGGTGCCACCATGCCCGCCGGGCGCGCGGCCCGCATCTGGCGGGGGCGTGCGCCCGATCTGGATGCGCTGCGCCGCGCCGTGGCCGCGCGTGGCGGCGATCCCGCACGTCTGCCCGAGGGCGCGGGGCGCTGGCACCCGTTCAGCGAGGCGCAGGCCGCCGCGCTGAAAGAGGCATATGAGGACGATCTGCTCTGGCTGCGCGCCGGGGCGGACGGGCTGGCACGGCTGGCCGAGGAAACCGGACCGTTGAGCGCGGGGACACAACCCCGCGACGGTCTTCCGACAAGAGGACAAAGCGATGACATCGACAAAAGACACATCGACAAAAGAAACCTGGGCTAAGCTTGCCGAGGCCGAACTCCGTGGCCGCCCGCTGGGCGATCTGACCTGGCAGACGCTGGAGGGCATCCCGGTCAGCCCGCTCTATACGCAAGAGGATGTCGCGGACCTGCCGCATATGGGCGGCATTCCGGGGCAGGCCCCCTTTACCCGTGGCGTCAAGGCCACGATGTATGCCGGCCGCCCCTGGACGATCCGGCAATATGCCGGCTTCTCCACCGCCGAGGAATCAAATGCCTTCTACCGCCGCAACCTCGCCGCCGGGCAGCAGGGCGTATCGGTCGCCTTCGATCTGGCCACCCATCGCGGCTATGACAGCGATCACCCCCGTGTCGAGGGTGACGTGGGCAAGGCGGGCGTGGCGATTGATTCGGTCGAGGACATGAAGATCCTCTTCGACGGCATCCCGCTCGACAAGGTGTCGGTTTCCATGACCATGAACGGCGCGGTGATCCCGGTTCTGGCGTCGTTCATCGTCGCGGGCGAGGAACAGGGCCATGACAAGGCGCTGCTGTCTGGCACCATCCAGAACGATATTCTCAAGGAATTCATGGTCCGCAACACCTATATCTACCCGCCCGCGCCCTCCATGCGGATCGTGTCGGACATCATCGGCTACACCGCCGAGCACATGCCGAAATTCAACTCGATCTCGATCTCGGGCTATCACATGCAGGAGGCGGGTGCCAACCTGGTGCAGGAACTGGCCTATACGCTGGCCGACGGGCGTGAATATGTGCGCGCGGCCATCGCGGCGGGCATGGACGTGGACAGCTTCGCGCCGCGGCTCTCGTTCTTCTTCGCCATCGGCATGAATTTCTTCATGGAGGCCGCCAAGCTTCGCGCCGCGCGGCTGCTCTGGCACCGGATCATGAGCGAATTCGGCGCGAAATCCGAGAAATCCAAGATGCTGCGCACCCATTGCCAGACCTCGGGCGTCAGCCTTCAGGAACAAGACCCCTATAACAACGTGATCCGCACCGCCTATGAGGCGATGAGCGCGGTTCTGGGCGGCACGCAGTCGCTGCACACCAATGCGCTTGACGAGGCGATTGCCCTGCCGACCGAGTTCTCGGCCCGGATCGCGCGCAATACGCAGTTGATCTTGCAGGAGGAAACCGGCGTGACAAAGGTGGTCGATCCGCTGGCGGGGTCCTATTACGTTGAAAAGCTCACCCATGATCTGGCTGAAAAAGCCTGGGAATTGATCTGCGAGGTCGAGGAGATGGGCGGCATGACCAAGGCGGTGGAATCGGGCATGCCCAAGCTGCGCATCGAGGAGACGGCGGCGACGCGGCAGGCGATGATCGACCGGGGCGCGGAGGTGATCGTCGGCGTCAACAAGTATCGCAAGGATAAAGAGGACCCGATCGACATTCTCGATGTCGACAACGTCAAGGTGCGCGAAAGCCAGATCGCCCGACTGGAGCGCATCCGCGCCACCCGCGATCAGGCCGCCTGTCAGGCCGCATTGGACGAATTGACGCGCCGCGCGCGCGAGGGCGGCAATCTGCTGGACGCGGCGGTCGAGGCCGCGCGCGCGCGTGCCACGGTGGGAGAGATCAGCATGGCATTGGAAAAGGAATTCGGCCGCCACCGCGCCGAGGTGCGCACGCTCGCGGGGGTCTACGGGGCTGCCTACGAGGGCGATGCGGGCTTTGCCGCGATCCAGCAGGATGTCGAGACATTCGCCGAGGAAGAGGGGCGGCGGCCGCGGATGCTGGTCGTCAAGATGGGCCAGGACGGGCATGACCGCGGTGCCAAGGTGATCGCCACGGCGTTTGCCGATATCGGCTTTGACGTCGATGTGGGCCCCTTGTTCCAGACACCCGAGGAGGCGGCGCAGGACGCCATCGACAATGATGTGCATGTGGTGGGCATCTCGTCGCAGGCCGCCGGGCACAAGACGCTGGCACCGAAGCTCATCGCCGCGCTCGAGGCGCGCGGCGCGGGCGATATCCTGGTGATCTGCGGCGGGGTGATCCCGCAGCAGGATTACGATTTCCTGAAAAATGCCGGGGTCAAGGCGATCTTTGGTCCCGGCACCAACATCCCCGATGCGGCGCGCGATATCCTCGCGCTCATCCGCGCGGCGCGGCGGTAGGCGCGGGGGCCGAGGCCGGGGGCGTCAGCGATCAGACGGGTGGTTGACGCCGTCCACCCAAGCGATGGGGTCGAAATCGCGCGGATTGACCCCGTCGATTGCGCCGAGATTGACGCCGTATTCGTTGGGGTTCGAGCGGCGGCGGTGATGGGTGTAGATGCCGCAGCGGCTACAGAACCAGTGTTGCGCCGTGCCGGTGCCCCACTGGTAGAGCGTCAGCGCCTCGGCCCCCTTGACGATTTCGAGATCATCGAGCGCGACGCTGATCGTGGCCGGGCCGCGCCTGCGGCAAAAGCTGCAATCGCAGCGATGCGCGTCGCCCAAACCGGGGTCGCGCGGGCGCAGGCGCAACTCGACCGCGCCGCAATGGCAGGTGGCCTTGAGAAGGTTGGTCATCGGCGTCTCCTGACACGGGGGATAGGCGTGCGGCGAAAGCGGTAGCGCGCCGCAGGGCTGGGCGGTATCCCGCCATGCTGCCTCCAGAAGCGTGGCCCGCCCAGCCGCACGAATACCGGCAGCGCAAGCACCGCCCCTGCGACAAAGCCGCCCGCATGGGCCCAATAGGCGACGCCGCCCGCATCGGCGCTGCTGCCCAGCCCCGCGAGCACCTGGAAGGCGAACCACAGCACCAGAACCAGCGCCGCCGGAATGGTGATGATGCGGATGAAGAACACGATGATGATGAGGATATCGACTCGCGCGCGCGGAAAGAGCAGCAGATAGCCGCCCATCACCCCCGCGATTGCCCCCGATGCGCCCACCGTCGGCACCATCGAGCCCGGCCCGCCCAGCACATGCGCCGCCCCCGCCGCGATACCCGCCGCGAGGTAGAAGACGAGATAGGGCAGGTGGCCCATCCGGTCTTCGAGATTGTCGCCGAATATCCATAAAAACAGCATGTTGCCCGCAAGATGCATCACGCCGCCATGCAGGAACATCGAGGTGAGAACCCCGGAATACTCGCCCATTTGCGTCACCCGCGCCGGGATCATCGCCCATTGGTTGAAGAACAGCGTGATCGCGCGCGCATCCGAGAAGAGCGACCAATAGCTGAGAAATACCAGCACGTTCACCGCGATGAGCGTGTAGGTGACATAGGGCGTGGTGGCCGAAGGGTTATGATCGCGGATCGGAAACATGGGGCAAAGCTAGCGTGGATCAAACCCGTCGGAAAGGCGGCGATTGCATCCACTTGCGCATATTGCGCAGGAACCGGGTCGCGATCCGGGCGTGGTGGTGGTCATCTGGCAAGAAACCATGAGGTGCGCCAATGACCCAGACCGCGATTGCCCTGTTCCTGTTTCTTCTGCCGCTGGCTTATAGTCCCGGTCCGGGGAACCTGTTCTTTGCCGCCAATGGGGCGCGGTTCGGCCTATGGGCAACGCTGCCTGCCAGCCTTGGGTATCATGTCGCGACGTGGCTGGTTACCGCTGCTATCGGATTTGGTGCGCTGCGCACGCTCGATGCGGCACCGGGGGTGTTCGCGCTGCTCAAATTCGCCGGGGCGCTTTATGTCTTTTGGATCGCGGTGGGGCTGTTGCGCGCGGGACGGCAGGATACCGGCGAGGCGGCGCAACCCGCCAAATTCCGCGACGGCGTGATGCTGTTGCTGCTCAATCCCAAGGCCTATGTGATCATCGCGCTGATGTTCACTCAATTTCTTGGTGTGTCCGGGCCGGACAGGTCGGTGCTGGTTCTGGGGATCACGACGTTTTTCACGCTCAACAACCTTGTCGCATTCACGGTTTGGACGATCATGGGCGCTCAGCTAGGCGCGATTTTCGCCCGCGCAGGAAGCGCGCGGGCGATGAATGTCTGGTTCGGCCTGATGCTCGGAGCTGTGGCCGTTTGGATGCTGTTGGCCTAAACGATCTGCTCAGGACATGCCCCCCAACAGTGCCGCGTTGCCGCCTGCGGCGGTGGTATCGACGCAGACATGGCGCTCATGCAGGGCGTGGCCGGTGTCGGGCATCCCCGTCACCAACGGCAGGATCGGGCCTGCGCGCTGCGCCAGTGCCCCGGCATAGGCGCGGGCCTGGCCTTCGTCGCCCCACCAGATCGCGCCCGACAAGCCCCCCATCGTGATGAGCGCGTGCGGATCGACATGGCCCGTGGCCGCGACCGCAACACCGCCCAGCGCCTCGACCGCCTGCGCCTGCGCCGCTGCCGCCTCTGCCCCCGGCCCGAGACACAGAAGCGCGGGCCGCAGATGCGTTGTGAGGCGGTTCGATTCTCCCGTCGGCCCCGGCAGAACCAGCGCCTCGCGCGCGGTGGCAGGCGTAGAATTGGCGCGGTCAAGCGCCGCCTGCACTTTGGCCACGGGCATGGCTGCCTCCCACTTCGCGCCCTGCATCGGGGCCGGTTGCGCCGTGAAGCGCGTCAGGTAATGCGGCCCGCCTGCCTTTGGCCCGGTGCCCGACATGCCCTCGCCGCCAAAGGGCTGGGAGCCCACGATGGCCCCGATCTGGTTGCGGTTGACGTAGATATTGCCTGCGTGCACCGCCTCGGTCACATGCTGCACGCGGTCGTCGATCCGGGTCATCAGGCCAAAGGTGAGGCCATAGCCGGTGGCGTTGATCGCGCCGATCACGCGGTCGAGATCGCGCGCCTTGAAGGTCGCAAGATGCAGCACCGGGCCGAAAATCTCGTGCTCCATATCCTCGATGCCGCCCACGCGGATCAGCGTCGGCGCAATGTATGTGCCCGCGTTGGGGGTTTTCAATTCGTGAAGCAGCCGCCCCTCGGCGCGGGCCTGCTGGATATGCTCGGCAATGCCTGCGCGGGCCTCTTCGTCGATCACCGGGCCGCAATCGGTGGAAAGGTGCCACGGGGTGCCGACCACCAGCGCATCCATCGCGCCGGTGAGCATTTCGGTAAACCCCCCGGCGATGTCCTCCTGCACATAGAGGCAGCGCAGCGCCGAACAACGCTGGCCCGCCGACTGGAACGCCGATTCCACGATCGCCTGCACTGCCTGTTCGGGCAGGGCGGTTGAATCCACGATCATGGCGTTCATGCCGCCGGTCTCGGCAATGAAGGGCGCGCCGGGCGCGAGGTGTTTCAGCATCGCCGCGCGGATTTTCAGCGCCGTGTCTGTGGAGCCGGTAAAGGCCACGCCGCCAACGCGCGGATCAGAGGTGAGCGCCGCGCCGACATTCCCCGCGCCGGGCAGAAGCTGAAGCGCGGTTTGGGGCACGCCCGCGCGGTGCATGAGCGTGACGGCGAGATGGGCGATGAGCGGGGTTTGCTCGGCCGGTTTCGACAGCACCGCGTTGCCTGCGGCCAAGGCTGCCGCGATCTGGCCGGTGAAGATGGCCAGAGGGAAGTTCCACGGGCTGATACAGGTGAAGACGCCCACGGGGGCCGCTTCGGGCGCATTGGCGGCGTAGTAGCGCAGGAAATCCACCGCCTCGCGCAGTTCCGCCACCGCGTCGGGGATCGACTTGCCCGCCTCGCGGTGCAGGATGGCGAAAATCTCGCCGTGATTTTCCTCGTAGAGGTCGGCCACGCGGTTGAGGATGGCGGCGCGCTCGGTCGCAGGGGCCTCCCACGGGGCGGCGGCGGCAAGTGCGGTTTCCACATCCCGCGCCGACGCCCACGCCACCGTGCCGGGGCTATCCGCCGGGTCCGACGGGTTCTCGACCGTCTCGGATGGCTCAGGCGCGGCCTTGCCCGCGAGGATCGGCGCGGCCTGCCACGCCTGTGTGGCAAAGGGCGCGCGGGCGGCCTCGATGGCGTCGAGCGTCGGCTGGTGGCGCAGGTCAAACCCGCGCGAATTGGGGCGTTCGGGCAGGAACAGGTCCGGCCCGGTGGGCAGGTGGGGCTGCGGGTCGCCTACCGCCTCGAACGGATCGCGGGCGACCTCTTCGGGCGGCACGCTCTCATCCACGATCTGGTTGACGAAGCTGGAATTCGCGCCGTTCTCCAGCAGGCGGCGCACCAGATAGGCCAAGAGGTCGCGATGCGCGCCCACCGGCGCGTAGATGCGGCAGCGGGTGGCTTCGGATTTCAGGATGATGTCGTGCAGCGCCTCGCCCATGCCGTGCAGGCGCTGGAATTCAAAGGTGGATTTGTCGGTGCCCATGTCGAGGATCGCCGCCGCCGTATGGGCGTTATGGGTGGCGAATTGCGGGTAGATGCGATCGGTCATCGACAGAAGTTTGCGCGCATTGGCGATATAGGAAATGTCGGTCGCTGGCTTCGACGTGAAGACCGGGAAACCGTCCACGCCCGCGACCTGCGCGCGCTTGATCTCGGTATCCCAATAGGCCCCCTTGACCAGCCGCACCATAATGCGGCGATCCAGCCGCGTGGCCAGATCGTTGAGATGGTCGATCACATGGCCCGCGCGCTGCCCATAGGCCTGCACGACCACGCCGAACCCGTCCCAGCCCGCGAGCGCGGGCTCTGACAGCACCGCCTCGATCACGTCGAGCGAGAGCGCCAGGCGGTCGGCCTCTTCGGCGTCGATATTGAGGCCCATCCGCGCGGATTTCGCGAGCAGCGCGAGCGAGCGCAGGCGCGGCACCAGCACATCCATCACCGTCTCGCGCTGCGCCACCTCATAGCGCGGGTGCAGCGCCGAGAGCTTGACGGAAATGCCGGGATTGTCGCGGATGTCCCTGTGGGTGCAGGCGGTGGCAATCGCGGTGATCGCGCGGGAATAGCTGAGGTGATAGCCGGTGGCATCAGAGTCGGTGCGCGCGGCCTCGCCCAGCATGTCGTAGGAATAACTGTAGCCCTTTTTCTCCATCCCCGCCGCGCGGTCCATCGCCGATTGGATGGTTTCGCCCAGCACGAATTGACGGCCCATTTCCTTCATCGCGCGGCCCACGGCGGTGCGGATCACCGGCTCGCCCAGCCGCCGCACGGCCCCGCGCAGATGGCCCACGATGCCGGGGTTCTCGTCCTTGAGCACGCGGCCCGTGAGCATGAGCGCCCATGTCGAGGCGTTGACCAGCGGCGAGGTGGAATGGCCCATATGCTTGCCCCAGTCCGAGGGCGCGATCTTGTCCTCGATGAGCGCGTCGATGGTCTCTGCATCGGGGACGCGCAAGAGCGCCTCGGCCAGGCACATGAGCGCGATGCCCTCCTCGGTCGAGAGGCCGTATTCGGCGAGAAACACCTCCATCAGGCCAGGGCTCGCCTGCCCGCGAATGGCGCGCACGAGATCGGCCCCACGGCCGGCGATGCGCGCGCGATCCGCCTCCGAGAGGCCCGCCTCGGTGATGAGCCGCGCCAGCACCGTGGCCTCGTCTGCATAGGTGTCGAGGTCGATGGCGCGGCGCGTGTCGGTGTCGTAAGGCATGGCTTCCCCCTGAATTATCCGGCCATGATAGCACCGGATCAGGGGTGACTTTTCCCGTTTGATGTGGTTTTACTGGTCGATCTGGTCTTATTGAGGGCATATCATGGGGCAATCCGACCATTCCGATCTCGACCGGTTCGACCGGGCGATTCTGCGGGTTCTGGCCTCGGACGGGCGCATCAGCGTGACCGATCTCGCGCGCGAGATCGGGCTGTCGAAATCGCCCACGCAGGCGCGGTTGCGGCGGCTGGAACAGGCCGGGGTCATCACCGGCTACCGGGCGTTTTTCGATCCGATCCGGCTCGGCCTTGACCATGTGAGTTTTGTCGAGGTGCGGCTCGACAATACCCGCGAGACGGCGCTTGCGGCGTTCAACGCGGCGGTGACGCGCATCCCCGAGATCGAGCAGGCGCATCTGATCGCGGGCAGTTTCGATTATCTGCTCAAGGTGCGCACGCAGGACATGGCCGAGTATCGCCGGGTTCTGGCCGAGGCGATTTCCACCCTGCCGCATGTCTCGAGCACCTCGACCTATGTCGCGATGCAGGCGGTGAAGGAGACCGTGCTCGGGGATTTGATTTGATTTTTCGCGTCTGCGTGCCATCCTTTATCGCATGAGACGCTTTATCGCCGTGCCACTTTTGTGTCTGCTCGTGCCTGCGGGGGCTCTGGCCTGTCCCGCGCCGCCCGATCATGGCGCGGCGCTGGATGCACTGTTTGCGCGGGTGCAGGCGGCGGAAAATGCGCGCGAGGCGCGGGTTGCGTTCAACGAGATGTGGGCGCTGTGGGCCGACGCGCCCGACGCCCATGCGCAGGAGTTGCTGGACGAGGGGATGACCCGGCGGGCGGCCCATGATTTCGACGGGGCGGTGGCGGCGTTCGACGCGCTCACGGCCTATTGCCCGGACTATGCCGAGGGCTATAACCAGCGCGCCTTTGTCAACTTCATCCGGCAGGATTATGCCGCCGCCTTGCCCGACCTCGATCGCGCGCTGGCGCTGTCGCCCCGGCATTTGGGCGCGCTGACCGGGCAGGCGATGACCTTCATCGCGCTGGAGCGTCCCGGTGAGGCCGCGCTGGCGCTGCGCCGCGCGCTCGATCTCAACCCGTGGCTGAGCGAGCGCAGCCTTCTGCCCGCGCTGGAACGGGCCGAGCAGGATATCTGAGCGTCGCGCGCTGCAAGATCCCAAGAAAGGCATTTTCCTTGCCCGCCGCACCCGCTAGGAAAGCGGGGCCGCATGCGGGCGTGGCGGAATGGTAGACGCATGGCACTTAAAATGCCTGGGCCGAAAGGCCGTGCCGGTTCAAGTCCGGCCGCCCGCACCAGCCGTCACGCCGCCTTGCGCGCGAGATAGACGGTCTGGGTAAAGGGCTGCCCGGTCAGCGGGTTGTCGAAGGTAACCGGCTCTGCCCAGGCGCTGGCAAAGGCACTGGCGAGGCGGTCGAGAAACCGCGCATCCGTGCCCTCGTTCGACCACAGGCCGAAAATGCCGCCGGGCCGCAGGAAGCGGGCCATCGCGCGCAAGCCCTCGGGGTGGTAAAAGCTGTCGGAGCGGCTGTCGAGCAGGTGATCGGGCGCGTGGTCGATATCGGCGAGGATCGCATCATAGCGCTGGCCCGGCCCCTCGGGGTCAAAGCCGTCGCCCGCCGCCATCGCGAAGAAATCGCCCAACGTGAAGCAGCATCGCGGATCGGTTGCAAGCCGCGTGCCCATCGGCAACAGGCCGCGCTCGTGCCATTCGATGACCGGCGCGAGGAATTCCACCACGTCGAGCCGCGCCACCCGCCCGGTGTCGAGCACGGCCTGCGCGGTGTAGCCAAGGCCAAGCCCGCCCACGACCACCGCGAGCGCCTCGCCCTCGCAGGCAGCTATGCCCAATTCCCCAAGCGCCACCTCGGAGGCGGTGAAGGCGCTGGTCATCAGGTAATCCCGGCCGAGCATGATCTCTGTCACGTCCTGGCCAAGCCGCAGATCGTGCCGCTGCCGCAGGCTCAGCGCGCCGATGGGCGTGGGCGCGTAATCGAGTTCCTCGAACATCGGACTCATGTGATCGGCCTTTGGCGGGCGGTTTGGCGGGGGGCGGGTATGCGGTGCTCCATGCCCCCTCTATCGGACGGATCGCGCGCAAACTCAATCCATGCGCTTGCGCAGGGGCGGCAAAGCGAACTTGCACAAGGCGCGCGCGATGCTCTAGGGACAGGCGCAACGCGACAGGGCAGGGGCCACGGGCATGACCAACGACGATGATGCGGAACCGAGCCTCGTGCTGATGGCCTCGGCGGGGCGGCGCGGGATCGGCGTGGCCTCGATTGGCGGGCTGGGGGGGATACTTCTGTGGTTCGCCGCAAGCCAGAACCCCGAACCTTTGTGGCAGGCGGCGATGGTGGCGATGGGCGTCGGCGCGCTCTGGATGGCGCGGCGGATGTGGCGGGCGACGGCGGCCTCGCTGGTGCTGACGCCCCGCGCGCTCAAAAGCAGCGATGGCCGCGTGCTGGCCGAGATGGAGGATATCGTGGCGGTGGCGCGGGGGGCGTTTGCGTTCAAGCCCTCGAACGGGTTCACCCTCACGCTGCGCAAGCCCGGCCCGTTCGTGTGGGAGCCGGGCCTGTGGTGGCGCTTGGGGCGGCGCGTGGGCGTGGGCGGCGTCACCCCCGGCACGCCCGCGCGGTTCATGGCGGAGCTGATGCAAGAGCGGATCGCGAAACGTTCCGGGGAGTGAGCGGGCCGCGCGCAAGAGCGTGCCCGCGTTCCGTCGCAGTCTCGCGCGATGCTTGTCTTATGCTGATCCCGGCTCTTGTGTGAAGAAGGAGCCAGCGCGCGCCACGCCATTTATGGCGCCCGTCCGGCGGTGCCTGCGGCACGTCGAGTCCGCGCAGGGAAGGATTGCGAACGCTCTCCTTTGCCCCCAAGCGGACGGTCAGCAAACGATACCGTAGGGTGGGTGTTCTCTCCGGGCCTGCGCTGAGTCGGGTCAACCCCGCCCCAGACGCCCCGCGCGCCCGCCCCGGCGCCGTGTCAAAAGGCCCGCGCGGTCGGGCAGGGCGGCGATGATCTCGCGGCGCTCTGCGGCGGTCATTTTCGACCAGCGGGTGATTTCATCGACCGAGCGCAGGCAGCCGGTGCAGATGCGCGCCTCGGGGTGGACGACGCAGATGCGCACGCAGGGGCTCTCGACCTCGTCGCGTTGCCAGACATCATCGGCCATCGGTATCCCTCATATGGCGCATCCGGTCGAGCGCCCCTTGCAGGATATAGGCCGCGGCGACCGCGTCGATCACCTCTGCGCGACGTTTTCGCGACGTATCCGCCTCCAGCAGTGCGCGCTCGGCAGCCACGGTCGAAAGCCGCTCGTCCCAGAAGCCGATGGGCAGGTCGGTGATCTGCGCGAGGTTGCGGGCGAATGCGCGGGTGGCCTGCGCGCGCGGCCCCTCGGAGCCGTCCATGTTGCGCGGCAGGCCAAGGATCAGCCCGCCCGCCTCGCGCGCGTCGGCAATCTCCATCAGGCGCGCGGCATCGAGCGTGAACTTGCGCCGCTTGACCGTCTCCACCGCGCTGGCCGACGACAAAAGCCGGTCCGAGAGCGCGATGCCGATGGTCTTGGTGCCCAGATCAAGCCCCATGACCCCGCGCGCCCGTGGCAGCGCGGCGGCAAAGGCCTCGATCCCATCGCAGATCATTGCGCCACGCCTGCGCCACGTGCCGCCGCGCGCAGCGTGTCCAGCGCCCCGTCGTCAGCGGCGAAATTGCGCTGCGCCTCCTGCCAGGTTTCGCGCGCCTTGTCGGTCTCGCCGAGCACGCCATAGGCGGTGATGAGCCGCGCCCAGTCACCGACGGGGCCGCCCTCGGTGGCGAGCCGCTCCGAGAGCCGCGCCACCATGCCGCGGATCATCTCGGCGCGCGCCTCCGGGTCCATCCCGGCGGCGGCCTGCATGTCGGCGGCAGAGGGGCCGGGGGCCGGGGCGAGGCTGGGCGGCTCATAGCGCACACCCGCAAGCTGCGCGACCTGGCCGATCTGGGCGCGGATGGCGGGCACCCAGGGCGCGTCCGGGGTGCTTTCCTCCAGCAGGTCGCGCCATATGGGAAAGGCGCGGTCGGGCCGGTCGAGTTGCAGGTGGTAAAGCCCGAGATAGAACCGCGCGGTGGGCGCGCGCGGGTCACGCTCAAGCGCTGCGCGCAGCGCGGCCTCGGCATCGGTGGAGATATAGCCGCCCGCCGCCTCGATCATCAATTCGGCGAGCATGGCGTGGTCGCTGGCGCTTGCCGCCTCGCCGCGCAGGGCCACGAGCTTGGCCTGCGCCTCGCGCGCGGCGCTCATGCGCCCCAGCGCGGCCTCGCTGCGCACC
The DNA here is from genome assembly GCF_040547535.1 of Roseovarius sp. MBR-78. NCBI lineage: Bacteria > Pseudomonadati > Pseudomonadota > Alphaproteobacteria > Rhodobacterales > Roseobacteraceae > Roseovarius > Roseovarius sp. MBR-78. Next base: position 81,295 of record NZ_JBEPPX010000003.1, on the reverse strand, counting down.
AAAAATTGCAGCCCCTGCTGATCCTCGGGCCGCGCCGCGACCACCTCGCGCAGGCGCTGGACAAGGGCAAGATGCTCCTCGGTGGCATCGCTGGGCGGGGGCGTATCGGCGGGGCCGAAACGCGCCTCTGCCGCCTCTTGCGACAGGCGCTCGGCGCGCGCCGCCTCGGAGGCGGCGATGCGCATCGAGAGCGGCATGTCGCCATATCCGGGCGCGCCGATCACGGCATAAAGCGCAAGCCCGCCGCCCGCGAGCATCGTCACCGCGACAATCGCCCCGGCCCATCCGGCAAGGCGCGGCTGCCCGGCGGTGGCCCCGCCCGCGCGCAATTGCGCATCGGCGGCAAGGATACGGCGCGACACTTCCGCGCGCAGCCGCTCGGCCTCGTCCCCGGCGATCACGCCGCGCGCGGCGTCGCGGTCGATCTCGCCCAACTGGTCGCGATAGACGCGCAGATCGTAGGCCGCAGGCGGCTCGGCCCCCGGTCGCCCGCGCAAGAGCGCCAGCGCCAGAAGCAGCCCCGTTCCGACGGCCAGCGCCGCCGCGATGATCCAGAAGGTCATAAGCGTCATCCTCTCAGCCCCCATCTAAAGCGCCAAGCGCGCGGAAAAAAGGGGCAAAGCCGCGGTTGCGTGCGCGGCCCCCGCGCCGCGATGTCGCAATGTCGCAATTGGGGCGGAAATCGCCGCCGCCAGTCACCTTTCCCCCGCCCGCCCGGCGCATTACCATCGAAACTGCTTTCGCCCCGCGAATCCCCGCCAAAAGGACTGCCCGCGCATGAAACGCTATTCCGTCTTTGCCATCGCCCGCGAGGCCCTGCGCGACCACATGGGATGGGAGCGGGCCTGGGCCTCGCCCGAGCCGAAGAAGAAATACGACGTGGTGATCGTGGGTGCGGGCGGGCATGGCCTCGCCACCGCCTATTACCTCGGCAAGAACTTCGGCATCACCAATGTCGCGGTGCTGGAAAAGGGCTGGCTGGGTGGCGGCAACACGGGGCGCAACACCACCATCATCCGTTCCAATTACCTGCAGGACCCCTCGGCGGCTATCTACGAGAAATCGCGCAGCCTCTACGAGACGCTCTCACAGGAGCTCAACTACAACATCATGTATTCACCGCGCGGCGTGATCATGCTGGCGCAGACCGAGCACGAGGTGAGGGGCTACAAGCGCACCGCGCAGGCCAACGCGCTCCAAGGCGTGACCACCGAATTCATCTCGCCCCAGCGCGTGAAGGAAATCGTGCCGATCATCAATCTCGACGGGCCACGCTACCCGGTTCTGGGCGGCCTCTGGCAGGCGCGGGCGGGCACCGCGCGCCATGACGCCGTGGCCTGGGGCTATGCGCGGGCCTGCTCGGCCATGGGGATGCATATTATCCAGAAATGCGAAGTCACCGGGATTTCGCGTGACGGCGACCGCGTCACGGGCGTCACCACCAATCGCGGCGATATCGGCTGTGACAAGCTGGGACTGGTCGTGGCGGGGCATTCGGGGCACCTGGCCGATATGGCCGGGTTCCGGCTGCCGATCGAGAGCGTGGCGCTACAGGCGCTGGTCTCCGAGCCGATCAAGCCCTGCATGGATTGCGTCGTCATGGCCAACACCGTGCACGGCTACATGTCGCAATCCGACAAGGGCGAAATGGTCATCGGCGGCGGCACGGACGGCTATAACAACTACACGCAGCGCGGATCGTTCCACCATATCGAGGAGACGGTGCGCGCCCTCATTGAGACCTTCCCGATGGTCGCGCGGCTCAAGATGCTGCGGCAATGGGGCGGGATCGTGGACGTGACCGGCGACCGCTCGCCGATCCTCGGCAAGGCGCCCGTCGAGGGCATCTTCATCAATTGCGGCTGGGGCACGGGGGGCTTCAAGGCGATCCCCGGCTCCGGCTGGGGCTTTGCCGAGTTGATGGCCAAAGGCCACTCGCCGCTCTGCGACCAATTCGGCCTCGACCGCTTCTATCAGGGGCGGTTCATTGATGAGAGCGTGGCGGCGGGGGTGGCGCATTGATGGTGTGGTCGCGCGAAATGGAGCAGGCGCTTATTACTCTTGGTGAACTTGCCGACTTGGCGAGTGCGATTAGGCGTAAGCTCAAGTCGACAAATGAGGATGTTAGCAGGAGTTTTGAAACATATTCGATTATGTTTCAAAATCCCCTCGGTGAGGAACCACGGCCAGCACCCGGTATCTCTGAACGTATCAGCTATCAGCGGTTCATGGAAATGAAAGACAAGCAAAGATTGCGCATAGCCCGAAGAACGCTATTTGCTTCTGGCTATTCAGCGGTAGAGCGTTTTCTTGTTTTAAGAGTGCCGGGATGCAACCCGAAATCGAAGTTTTCGTATTTGAAATTAAAGCTGCTGGAGGCGTTAAATCTTCAAGCGGAAGAAGGCTCTCTTTCAGAAAAGAGTTTCGAGAAGCTCAATTACTATCGTATTGCGCGTAACAAAATCGTGCACCAATGTGCGCTTGTGAATCAAACGGACAGTGATGACGACGAGAAGACTTTGCTAGCTGCCAATCTAAGCCCGGTGTTTCTAGACGAGGTGGAGGGGCACGAGGACTTAAAAGAAATCGTTGTCCAAGAAACCTTCCTCGGCGATTACTTCTCTTTCCTTCAGGATTTTGCAACCGACATCGACGGCAAGCTACATGGAGCCACACCATGCTAATCCTCACCTGCCCCTGCTGCGGCACCACCGGCGAAGAGACCGAATTCCACCAAGGTGGCGAGGCGCATCTCGTGCGCCACGGCCCCGGCGCGTCGGATGACGACTTCCACACCTACATGTTCGCCAAGGAAAACCCCAAGGGCGTGCATTTCGAGCGCTGGCGGCACAACAATGGCTGCGGCAAGTGGTTCATCATGGCGCGCGATACCGTCACGCTGGAGGTCTACGGCACCTATCCCGCCCAGACCCACGAGCCGCCGCAACATATCCGCGAGGCGATCACCGCCAAGCGCCCCGGCTGGACATGGCGAGGCTTCGCATGAGCCTTCATCTTGCCGAAAATATCCACAACACGACGCCCGAAACGGGCAAGAGGGCCTGAGACATGAGCACCAGACTGGCCAGTGGCGGCCGCCTTCTCGACCGCAGCCGCACGCAGGATTTCACCTTCAACGGCAAGCGGATGCGCGGGCACGCGGGCGATACGCTCGCCTCGGCGCTTTTGGCCAATGGCCAGATGATGGTGGGCCGCTCGTTCAAGTATCACCGCCCGCGCGGCATCGTGGCCTCCGGCGCGGAGGAGCCCAACGCGCTCGTCGGGCTGGGCGAGGGCACCCGGTTCGAGCCCAATCAGCGCGCCACCACGACCGAATTGTTCGACGGCCTCACCTGCGTGAGCCAGAACCACTGGCCGAGCCTTGACTATGACGTGGGCGCGGTCAACACGGCCTTCGCGCGCTTCCTGCCCGCGGGCTTTTACTACAAGATGTTCATCCACCCGCGCCCGTTCTGGAAACATGTCTACGAGCCGTTCATCCGCCAGTCGGCGGGTCTGGGCCGTGCGTCCAATCCCGGCGACCCGGACCGCTATGAGCATTTCTATTACTTCTGCGACGTGCTCGTGGTGGGTGGTGGCGTGGCCGGGCTGCAAGCCGCAGCGGCGGCGGCGGAGGCCGGATCGAAGGTCATGCTGATCGAGCAGACCGCCCATTGGGGTGGCCGCGCGCCCGTGGACTATCATGGGGATGGCGGCGAGGTGGATGGCCAGCCGGTCGCTGACTGGATCGCCGCCACCATTGCAAAATTGCAAGACATGCCCAACGTCACCCTGCGCAATCGCTGCATGGGCGCAGGGGTCTACGATCACGGCTATGCGCTTGGCTATGAGCGTGTCGCCGATCACGCACCGGGCACCAACGCCCCCCGCCACCGTCTGTGGCGCATCCGCGCAGGCCAGATCGTCACTGCCACCGGCGCCATCGAGCGCCCGCTGAGCTTTGCCGGCAACGACATTCCCGGCGTGATGCTCGCAGGGGCGGTGCGCGATTACGCGGTGGATTATGGCGTCTCCATCGGTGATCGCACCGTGGTTGTCACCAACAATGACGACGCTTACCGCACCGCGATCACGCTGAAAAAGCTCGGGCTGGACATCCCCGTCATCCTCGATGCCCGCCAAACGGGCGGGGGCGCGCTGGCCGACGAGGCGCGCGCGCTTGGCATCCGGGTCGAGACCGGCAAGGGCATTGCCAAGGTCAAGGGGGGCAAGCACGTCACCGGCGTGGCCATCTGCGCGCAGGCGGGCGAGGGCGCGGCGCTGGAAGAGATCGCCTGCGATGCTGTCGCCATGTCGGGCGGCTGGTCGCCGGTGGTGCACCTCTGGTCGCATTGCGGTGGCAAGCTCCTCTGGGACGAGGCACAGGCCCATTTCCGTCCCGACCCGGCCAACCCGCCGCGCGGCGCGCGGGGCGAGGCGTTTGTCATCCCCGCAGGCGCGGCCAATGGCGCGGGCGATCTGGCCAGCGTTGTCGCTGACGCCCACGCCGCAGGCCAAGCCGCCGCAAAGGCCACCGGCCACACCCCCAAGGGCAAGGCCCCCGACGCGAGCACATCGCCCGAGGCGGCGATGGAGCCGGTCTGGCTCATGCCGCAGGGCGCGGGCTACAAGCTGCGGATGAAGGCCTGGCTCGATTACCAGAACGATGTGAAGGTGTCGGACGTGCAACTCGCCGCGCGCGAGGGCTATGAGAGCGTCGAGCACGCCAAGCGCTACACCACGCTCGGCATGGCCACAGATCAGGGCAAGCTGAGCAATATCAATGGCTTGGCGATCCTGTCGGATGCGCTGGGTCAGCCGATACCGCAGACCGGCACCACCACCTTTCGCCCGCCCTATACACCCATTTCGCTTTCGTCGATCGCGGGCGAGGCCAAGGGCGAGATATTCCAGCCGCTCCGCAAATCGCCGATGCACGCTTGGCACGAGGCCAACGGTGCCGATTTCGAACCGGTCGGCCAATGGCGGCGGCCCTATTGCTTTCCCAAGGGTGAAGAGGGGCGTCACGAGGCCGTGGCCCGCGAGATCAGGCAGACGAGACAAAGCCTTGCACTGCTCGACGCCTCGACCCTCGGCAAGATCATCGTCAAGGGGCCGGATGCGGGCCGCTTCATGGACATGCTCTATACCAACATGATGAGCACGCTGAAGCCGGGGCGCTGCCGCTATGGCCTCATGTGCAACGAGAACGGTTTCCTGATGGATGACGGCGTGGTGGCGCGTCTGGATGACGACACGTTCCTTGTCCACACCACCACTGGCGGAGCCGAGTCGATCCACGGCCATATGGAGGACTGGCTGCAATGCGAATGGTGGGACTGGAAGGTCTATACCGCCAATGTCACCGAGCAATATGCGCAGGTGGGCGTCGCCGGGCCGAATTCGCGCAAGGTGCTGCAAAAGCTGACCGATGACGATATCAGCGCCGAGGCGCTGACCTTCATGGGCTGGACCGAGATCACCGTGGCGGGTATCCCGGCGCGCGTGTTCCGCATCTCATTTGCCGGGGAGCTGAGCTTCGAGCTTTCGGTGCCCGCAAGCCACGGCCGCGCGCTCTGGGATGCGCTGATGGAGGCGGGCGAGGAATTCGGTGTCACCCCCTACGGCACCGAGGCGATGCACGTTATGCGCGCCGAGAAGGGCTTCATCATGATCGGGGACGAGACCGATGGCACGGTGATTCCGCAGGATCTCAACATGCAGTGGGCGATTTCCAAGAAGAAAGAGGATTACCTCGGCAAGCGCGCGCAGGAGCGTGAGCATATGGCCGATCCGAACCGCTGGAAGCTGGTCGGGCTGGAGACGCTTGATGGCTCCACCCTGCCCGATGGGGCCTATGCCACCGCCGATGGCCATAACGCCAATGGTCAGCGCAACGTGCAGGGCCGCGTGACCTCGACCTATCATTCGCCCACGCTGGGCCGTGGCATCGCGATGGGGCTGGTCCTGCATGGCCCGGATCGCATGGGCGAGGTGCTGGAGTTTCCCAAGGTTGATGGCGGGATCGTCAAGGCGCGGATCGTCGATCCGGTTTTCTACGACAAGGACGGGGAGAAGCAGAATGTCTGAAGCCGTGACCGCCCTGAACGGGGCCCGTTATGAGGGGCTTGCCTTGATCGAGGATGCAGGCCTTTGCGGCATGATTACCCTGCGCGGCGATCTGGCGTCAAAAGAGGTCATGGCGGCGGTGAAGAAGGCCGTGGGCCTTGGCATCCCGGCGCAGCGTCAGGCGCTGATGGGGCAGGGCTGTGCCGTGCTCTGGATGTCGCCAGATGAGTTGCTGTTGATCTGCGCCTATACGGAAGTGACGCAGACCATCGCTACGCTGGAAGAGGCCCTCAAAGGCCAGCATTTCCTCGCGGTCAACGTCTCGGATGCACGCTGCTTCCTGCGTATCTCGGGCGCGGGCGCGCGCGAGGTGCTGGCCAAGCTCTGCCCGGTGGATCTTGCGCCGCACGCCTTCACCCCCGGCATGTTCCGCCGCACCCGAATGGCACAAATCCCCGCCGCCTTCTGGCTGGATGACGCGGGCACCTTTCATCTGATCTGTTTCCGATCGGTCGCCGATTATGCCTTTAACCTGTTGAAAACCGCCGCCCTTCCGGGGGGAGAGGTGGGGGTTTACGGCTGATCGGCACCATTCCCGACAGAAAAACACGGGCGCGCGGGGTTGACCTTTGCACGCGCGCGCCACCATGTATCGGCATAGGTTTCAACGCTAACGAACAGGGGGACCACATGGCCTTTGAACTTCCCGATCTTCCGTATTCCCACGACGCGCTCGCCGATTACGGCATGAGCCGCGAGACGCTCGAATATCACCACGACATCCACCACAAGGCCTATGTCGACAACGGCAACAAGGCCGTGGCCGGCACCGAATGGGATGGCAAGCCCGTCGAAGAGATCATCAAGGGCACCTACGATCCCAAGGCCGTCGCGCAGTCGGGCATCTTCAACAATGCCTCGCAATTCTGGAATCACAACCAGTTCTGGGAGATGATGGCACCGGGCGGCACGGGCATGCCCGGCGCGCTTGAAAAGGCGATCACCGAGAGCTTTGGCTCGGTGGCGAAATTCAAGGAAGATTTTTCCGCCGCCGGGGCCGGGCAGTTCGGCTCGGGCTGGTGCTGGCTGGTCAAGGATACCGATGGCAGCCTCAAGGTCACCAAGACCGAGAACGGCGTCAACCCGCTCTGCTTCGGTCAGACGGCCCTTCTGGGCTGCGATGTGTGGGAACATTCCTATTATATCGACTTCCGCAACAAGCGGCCTGCCTATCTCACCAATTTCCTCGACAACCTGGTGAATTGGGAAAACGTCGCCTCGCGGCTCTGAGCCAAGCCCTGATCCCGGCGCATAGCCGGTTTGCGCGCCCCGCCCGTCTCTTTCGGGCGGGGCGTTTTCGTGCCATCACGGCACAAGCGGAGGAACACGGGATGCGCGAGGCGACCAAGGGGATCATCGCGATGGTCGCCACCTGCACGGTGTGGGGGCTGTCGGGTATCTATTACAAGCTTCTGGCGCATATCCCGCCCATCGAGATTCTGGCGCATCGCACGCTGTGGTCTTGTGCCTTCTTCGCGCTGGTGCTGCTGGTGCAGGGGCGGATTTCGCTGCTGGGTCGGGCGCTGGCGGGGCGGCGTTCGGTGCTGGCCATCGGGTTTGCCGCGCTGATGATCTCGACCAACTGGTTCGTGTTCATCACCTCGATCCAGATCGGCCGCGCGATGGAGGCCTCGCTCGGCTACTATATCTTTCCGCTGGTGGCGGTGCTGCTGGGGGCTATCGCGTTCCGCGAGCGGCTTGGCCGGGCACAGCTTTTCGCCGTGGCGCTGGCGCTCTGCGCGGTGGTGACATTGACCGCCGGGCTGGGTGTGCCGCCCTGGATCGCGCTTATCCTCGCGTCAAGCTTTGGCCTCTATGGGCTTGTGAAAAAGGGGTTATCGGTCGGGCCGGTGGTCTCTGTCACCGCCGAGGTGCTGCTCTTGTCGCCGATCGCGCTCACGGTGCTGTGGTATGTCCATTCCGACGGTCATGGCGCGTTCGGCGTGAACTGGCGCGACAGCGCGCTGCTGGCCTTTTCCGGCATCCTCACCGGCACGCCGCTCATCATGTTCAGCTATGCCACCAAGCGGATTGCGCTAGCCACGGTGGGACTGGTGCAATACCTTAATCCGACACTTCAATTTCTCGTTGCAACCTTCTGGTTTCTTGAGCCTTTCAGCCAGTGGCACGCGCTGGCCTTCGGGATGATCTGGACGGCGCTGGCGATCTATACCACCGCCAGCCTGCGTCACGACAGGGCGGCGCGCAGGGCGGTGCCCAGGCTGTGAACATCCGCGACCGGCTGAATCATCTCGCGCAGCCGCGCATCGGCAAAGCCGTGGGCTACGACATGCTCGATCAACTGCATGAGAGGGTCCCAGTAACCGTTTGTATTCAATAGAAACACAGGTTTTTCATGCAGGCCGAGCTGACGCCATGTCAGAACCTCGAACAGCTCATCCAGCGATCCCGCGCCGCCGGGCAGCACGACGATGGCGTGGGAATTCATGAACATCACCTTCTTGCGCTCGTGCATCGTCTCGGTGACGACAAAGCGGGTGAGGTCGCGCTTGCCGCGCTCCAGCCCCACGAGGTGTTCGGGGATCACGCCGAGCGTGCGCCCACCCGCCGCCTGCGCCGCGCGCGCCACCGCCCCCATCAGCCCGACATCGCCCGCGCCGTAGACCAGCTCCCAGCCCTCGCGGGCCAGCATTCGCCCGGTCGCGTCGGCGGCGTCGAGATGGGCCGGGTCGTGCCCGTCGCGTGCGCCGCAAAAGACACAGACCGCCGCGTGCGTCATGAAGAACTCCCGTTACTCAAAGGGTTGCTTTGACCCCTGATAGCCTTGTTGCTATGGTCCGGCAACCGGGCTGCGGCCCTGGACGGGGAAGACGGAATAGATGAGCAAATTCGCCGGTATGGGGGCAGGTCCCGGGATCGGGGTCGGGGCGGCGCTAGTGGCGGCTGCGGTGGCGCTTGGGGTGTATCTGTCGGGCGGCAATTCCTCGGCACCCGCGCCAGAGGTGCCGCGGGTGCAGGCGCCGGTGGCTCCCGAGACGACCGCAAATGCGCCCGCCGCGCCGCAGCGGGCCGAGGAGGCCGCGCCGGAACAGGCCGCGCCCCCCCCCGCTGCGCCCGCTGCGCCGAAGAGTGCCGTTGCGCCTGCGCCGGAGCAAGACAGCGCGCAGGACACCGCGCAGGAACAGGCGGTGCCGCCGCCTGATCCGCCCGCGCTGGATACGTTCCGGCTCGATCCGGGCGGGCAGATGCTGGTGGCCGGGCGCGCGGTGCCGGGGGGCCGGGTGGCGGTGACCGTGGATGATGCGCGCCTTGGCACGACAGAGGCGGATGGCGCGGGCAAGTTCGTGGCCTTTCTCGATCTGCCGCCCAGCGATGCGGTGCGGGTGCTCGGGCTGGAATTGCTGCTCGAGGATGGCCGCGTGATCCGCTCACCCGACGAGGTGTTGATCGCGCCGACACCGGTTCCGGACCCGCAGCCCGAGGCCGTTGCCGAGGCGGTGGCACAGCCCGAGGCCGAGGCAGAGGCAGAGACCGAGACCGGGGGCGGGGCGTCGCAGGAGGTGGCGGCAGACGTGCCCGATCCTGCCGCGCCCGAGTTGGCCACGAGCGCGCCTGCCGCCCCCGAGGCCCCCGCCACCATTCCCGACACGGTGCCGCCCGCCGAGGCCGGGACGGCGGTCGCGCAACCCGCGCCGACCACCCCCGCGCCCTCTGCCCCCACGGTGCTGTTGTCGGATGCTTCGGGCGTGCGCGTGTTGCAGGCCCCTGCCGGGCCGGGGCCGCAGGTGATGTCGCAGGTGGCGCTTGACGCGATCAGCTATTCCGAGGCGGGCGAGGTGCAGCTTGCGGGCCGCGCGAGCAATGCAGATGCCCGCGTGCGCATCTATCTCGACAATCGCGCGATCACGACCGCGCCGGTGGATGCAAGCGGCGCGTGGCGCAGCGCGCTGCCGGAGGTGGATACCGGCATCTACACGCTGCGGGTGGACGAGGTGGATGCAGGCGGCGCGGTGGTTTCGCGGGTCGAGACCCCGTTCAAGCGCGAGGATGTCGCGATACTCGCCCCGCAGGACTCCCCGCAAGGCGGCACGACAGACGGCCCGCCGCGCCCGCCCCGCATGTCGGTGGTGACGGTGCAACCCGGCTCGACGCTCTGGGCGATCTCGCGCGAGACCTATGGCGAGGGGGTGCTTTACGTGCGCGTCTTCGAGGCCAATCGCGACCGCATCCGCGACCCCGACCTGATCTATCCCGGCCAGGTGTTCGAACTGCCGCAATAGGGCGTTCCGGGCCGGTTTCGGGGGCGTGCGCGCAGCAGGCTACGCCCTTGATGCCGCGCAAGGGGGCTGCGCCGTCACTGGCGGCTCACCACCAACAGCGCCCCCTCAGCCCCGCGCGCCAAGCCCCATCTGCATCAGCGTCTTGCGCACCGGGGCCAGCGAATATATCGCGCCCAGCGCCTGTGCGCGCGCGTCGCGCAAGGGCTGCGCGCGCATCATCGAGGCGCGGTTCAAGAGGTCGATGCCAGCCACGCGTGCGCGCACCTCCCAATGCCTGCGGCGGTGATAGGTCTCAAGCATCGCGCGGTCGCCCAGCCGGTCGGGCGCGGCCTCGGCCAGCTCCAGCAGCACGCGCATATCGCCCAGCGACATGTTCAGCCCTTGCGCCCCGATGGGCGGCACGACATGTGCCGCCTCGGCCACGAGCGCCACGCGCTCGGCATACATCCGCTCGGCCACCTGACTGATGATCGGCCAGGTGGTCCGGCGCGAGGCGAGCGTGAGCGGGCCGAAAAGCAGGCACGAGCGGGTGTTCATCTCCGCCTCGAAATCGGCCACCGGCAGCGCGGCAAGGCGGGCCACCTCGGGCCCTTCCTCCATCCAGACCACGGCAGAGGACGGCCGCCCCTCGAAATCGGGCAGCGGCACCAGCGTGAACGGCCCGCCCGAGCGGTGGATCTCGGTCGAGACGTTGTGGTGCGGGATCGGGTGCGTCACGGCAAAGGCCAGCGCCTTTTGCCCGTAACGCGTTGTTTTCACGGCAACACCCGCCGCCTCGCGAATCGGTGAATTGCGGCCATCGGCGGCGATCACCAGCCGCGCGTGCACGCGCGTGCCGTCCGACAGCCCGACGCGCGCCTCGCGCTCGCGGGTAAACAGCGTCGTGGTGCCGGTGCCGGGGCGGAATCTGACCGAGGGCAAGGTTTCGAGATGCGCCACCATCTCGCGTCGCAAGAGCCAGTTGGGCAGGTTCCAGCCGAACGGCTTGTCGGAAATGTCGGCGGCGTCGAATTCGCGAGCGATACGCGGCTCGGGCACCTCGCCACCGGCATCGACCACGCGCATGATCTGCAAGGGCGCGGCATGGGGGGCCAGACGCTCCCACAGCCCAGCGCGCGCCAAGAGCGCCTGCGCGGGTTGCAGAAAGGCGGTGGTGCGCAGGTCCGATCCTTCGGCATCGCGCGCGGTCACCGGCGGCGCGGGATCGACGCAGATGACCGAGAACCCGGCCTGCCCGAACACCGCCGCCGCCGTCAGACCCGCAACACCCCCGCCCGAGATCACGATATCGACGTTTTCGCCCACCATATGCCCGCCTTTCGTGCAGCGCGGCCTCAGCCGCGCGAAATCAACAGAAGCGCCGCCCAGATCACCGGCACCAGCGCCAGTGCCGGGATATAAAGCCCCGGAATCCCCCAGATCGCAACGCTTGTCGCCCAGCCTGCGACAAAGACGGCGAGGCTCAGGAAGATGCGCAACACCGTGGCGCGTTCGCCCTCGACGGGGGCGTCGCTGGGGGCGTGGGTGTCGGTCAGGCTCATCGGGTGGTCCTTTTGCAATAGATGATTGTGAGGCTCAGATATGGGGCGCGCGCGCCCGGTGCAAAGGGACGTGTCGCCGCAGGCGTCAGACCAGCCGCGCGAGAAAGCCCGCCAGATCGTCGGTATGGTGGTGGATATGCGGGGCCTCGACAGGCGCGGGCGCGACATGCACGGTGCGCATCCCCATCGCGTGCGGCGCGGCAAGGTTGCGCGGATCATCCTCAAACATCGCCGCGCGTCCGGCCTCGGAGCCGTCGCGCGTCAGCACGGCGGCAAAGGCATCGGCCTCGGGCTTGGGGCGATAGCCTGCGTGCTCGACCCCGTAGATGGCATCGAAGAGGCCCTTCAGCCCGCGCGCCGCGACCACGCGCGCCGCATAATCGCCCGAGCCGTTGGTATAGACGATCTTGCGCCCCGGCAGGGCGCGGATCGCGCCCGCAAGCGCCGGGTCCGGCTCCAGGTGGTCGAGCGAAATATCGTGGACCGCGTGCAGATAGGGGCCGGGATCGAGATCGTGGCACCGCATCAGCCCGGCCAGCGTGGTGCCATGCTCGCGCCAATAGGCGTGGCGCAGGCGGTCGGCCTCAACGCGGTCCAGGCGCAGCGCCTCCATGACATAAGAGGTCATGCGCGCCTCGATCTGATCGAAGAGCCGCGCCTGCGGCGGGTAGAGCGTGTTATCGAGGTCAAAAACCCATGTCGTGACATGGGTGAAATGCTGTCTGGCCATGCCGCTCGCGTATCCGACACGGCGGCAAAGCGCAATCGCCCGCCCTTGATCACCCGGTCAAAGCGCGTAAGGTGCTGCACCATCGGGATAAAGGACCGCGCAAAGATGAAACCGCCAAGCACTGACGCCTATTCGCTGATCCTCGATGCCATCGATTCGGGCGTGTTCAAGCCCGGTGATCGCCTCGTGGAGAGCGACCTGGCCGAGCGCTTCGGCGTGTCGCGCACGCCCATCCGCGAGGCGCTCCAGCGGCTTGAGACGCAATCCATGCTGACGCGCGACGGGCGCAGCCTGATCGTGGCCTCGCTCGATTACAACCAGCTTTCAGAGCTTTATACCGTGCGCGCCGAGCTTGAGGGGCTGGCCGCGCGCCTTGCCGCGATGCACGCGACGCCCGAGGAAATGCGCGTGCTGCGCGACATGGTCGAGGATGACCGCGCGCTTTTGCACCGCCCCAAGGATCTTGCCCGCGCCAACCGGCGGTTTCACAAGCAGATCCACCTGACCTCGCATAACCGCTTTCTTGTGCAGCAGCTTGATCTCGTGCATCGCTCGATGGCGCTTCTGGCGACCACGTCGCTGGCCGCCGAGGGGCGCGGCGAGGATGCGCTGGCCGAACACGATGCCATCGTCACCGCCATAGAGACCCGCGACGGCGACGCCGCCGCGAAGGCGCTCCGCGATCATATCTCAAAGGCCTTCGTGACCCGGCTCAAGCTTGATTCCGGCGAGATCAAGACCACCGTCTGAGCGCCGCTTCCCGGCGGCGGCCACCGACAGGCCATGCGCCGTCTTGTCCCAGAAAAACGGTTTGAAAATCAATTCATAAAGCGCCTTGTAGGCGGCCACCGCCGCCAGCGGGGCATAGAAATGCATGGTCGGTGTCCAGCGCATCAGGTGGCGGTGCTGCGGCCCCGAGACGGCCTGTGCATGGATGCAGATATTGATCGCCTCCACCGTGAGAAAGAGCACGCCAATGGTCGCCATCGTGCCGCGCGTCATCACCGGATCAAGCGGATGCGGCAGCCCCAGCAGCACCAGCCAGAAGGACCACAGCACCGGCGCGAGCAGAACCTGGCTCACCGCCGAGACGAAATGCGCCTGAAACCCCCAGAACTGTCGTGGCCCAAGCTGCGCATAGAGCCTGCGGGGCGCGCGCATATGCACAAGCCATGTGGTCATGTAGCCCTTGAGCCAGCGCGAGCGTTGCTTGACCCAGGGCCAGGCGCGGCAATTGGCCTCCTCACCGGTGACGGTACCGATCATCTCGGTGCGCCAGCCGTGGCGCGCGAGGCGAAAGCCCAGATCGGCATCCTCGGTCACGTTATGCGCGTCCCAGCCGCCCAGTTCCTCGAGCACGTCGCGGCGCATGTAGAGCGTGGTGCCACCCAGCGGCAGCGCGAGGCCGAGCCGCGCCATGCCCGGCAGGATCGTGCGAAACCATGTGGCGTATTCGATGGTAAAGCACCGCGCCAGCCAGTTCTGGCGCGGGTTGTAGAAATCGAGCACCCCTTGCAGGCAGGCCAGATCGCGCGGCGCGCTCTGGAAACGGCGGGCCACCTGGGTGATCTGGTCCGGCTCGGGCGCATCTTCGGCGTCGAAAATGCCGATGATCTCGCCCTGGCAGAAATCGAGCGCGTAATTCATCGCGCGCGGCTTGGTCCGGGGCTGGCCGTCGGGCACCACCACGGGCCGGATCCAGGGGGGCAGGTCGATGCTGGCGAGGGTCTCTTGGGTGAGCTTGTCCTCTTCCTCCAGCACCAGGATCACGTCGAGCAGGCATTTGGGATAGGTCAGCCGCGAGAGCCGCGCCACCAGCGCATGCGCGATCTCGGTCTCGCGAAAGAGCGGCACGAGGATCGAGACGCGCGGCAGCGGTATGTCGGGCAGGGGGGCGGGGATCGGGTGGGCGTCGCGCATGGCGGCGAGAAAGGCCGCCGTCTTGAGCCCCGCCGCCACCAACAGCGTCAGCACCGCCCAGAGCGCCAGCGTGCCGAACACCATGACGGGAAAGGCGATGCACAGCGCCACGATCACCACCAGCGCCGCCGCGGTCGCGCGCAGACGTGTGCCGGTTTGTGCATCCCAAGTGCGGCAGCTTTCGCTTTCGGGCGTGCGCGCGGCGGCCATGTCGCGCAAGGCGTCGCGGTGCAGCCCTGCCACCCGGTCCTGTATCGCCGCGCGCGGCGCGACGAGCCGGTTCGCGGCGGCCAGATCAGGGGGCAGCGCGGCGCGCAGCGCGCCAATCGGCTCTGATCCGTCACTGATGATGCGGGGTTGGCCGTCGCTGTCGCGCAGCACCACCGCGCCATGTTTGAGCAGCAGGCGCGGATCAAGCCCCGTCTCGACCGGCGGCATCTCGGCCAGCGCGCCCCCGTCGAGCCGCCGCCCGGCGATGCGCCGTGCATGGGCGGCGAGCAGGTCATCCTCCTGCGCCAGCCCCTCGGCCATCAGGATCCGGTCGAGCGAGGTATCGCAGCGCCGCTGCACTAGGCCCGCCAGCGTGGCATCGGCATCGCTTATGACGCCCCGGCGCACAAGATCGCGCCCCAGCTGACCGGCGGGTGGGCGAGCCGCCGGCCCCCGGCGGCCAAACCCGCCCTGACGCAACTCGGAAATGCCCATGCCCGCTCTCCGCTGCTTGTCCCGTTGGGCCGAGGGTAGCGGGCGGAGGGTTAACGAACTTTTAACAAGCGGTTAACGCCGCTGGAAAAATCCGTCGAAAGCACGGCTTACCCGGCCATCGAGGCCGCGAAACGCTCGAAAAGGTAAAAGCTGTCTTGCGGGCCGGGGCTGGCCTCGGGGTGGTGCTGCACCGAGAAGACCGGCCGATTCCTGAGGCGGATGCCGCAATTGGAGCCGTCAAAAAGCGAGACATGCGTCTCGATCACGCCCTCGGGCAGGCTCTGGCCATCGACGGCAAAGCCGTGGTTCATCGAGGTGATCTCGACCTTGCCGGTCTCCATATCCTTGACCGGATGGTTGGCACCGTGATGGCCGTGGTTCATCTTGACCGTCTTGCCACCAAGCGCGAGCGCCAGCATCTGGTGCCCGAGGCAGATGCCGAAAAGCGGCAGGCCGCTTTCGAGCACGCCGCGGATCATCGGCACCGCATAGGCGCCCGTCGCCTCCGGATCGCCGGGGCCATTGGACAGGAACACGCCGTCGGGGGAATGGGCCAGCACATCCTCGGCGGTCGCGGTGGCGGGCAGAACCGTCACCTCGCAGCCCGCGCTCGCCAGGCAGCGCAGGATGTTGCGCTTGGCCCCATAATCGACCGCCACCACCTTGTGGCGCGCCTCGGCCTGGCGCGCATAGCCCTCGGGCCAGGCCCAGCGCATCTCGTCCCAGGCGTAGGATTGCGTGCAGGAGACCTCGCGGGCGAGGTCCATCCCCTCCAGCCCGGCAAAGCCGCGCGCCTTCGCCACCAGCGCGCCCACGTCGAAATTGCCCGAAGGGTCATGCGCCAGCGCGACATGCGGCGCGCCCTGCTGCCGGATTGCCCGCGTGAGCCGCCGCGTATCCACGCCCCCGATGGCGATGCGCCCGCGCCGTGCCAGCCATGTCGAGAGATGCTCCTCGGCGCGCCAGTTCGATGGCTCGGTCGGGTCCCACTTGACAACCATCCCCGCCGCCACCGGCGCAAGCGTCTCGTCATCCTCGGCATTCACGCCGGTATTGCCGATATGCGGAAAGGTAAAGGTGACGACCTGCCCGGCATAGGACGGATCGGTCATGATCTCCTGATAGCCGGTCATCGCGGTGTTGAAACACAGCTCCGCCACCGTCTCGCCCACCGCCCCGAAGCCGTGGCCGTAAAAGAGCGAGCCATCGGCCAGCGCAAGGCAGGCGGTCGGGCGGGGGCGTGTCGCATGGGCCATCGTGGCGGTCTCCGGACTCGGGGTAAATCGGCGCATAACTAGGCCCAGCCCCTGCCGGGGTCAACCCGGCAGATGAACCGGGCAGGGTGGTTGTCACGCCGGTGCCCTGCCGTTAAGATCGGGGGCTGGAAACGGTCACGGGGATGGACCAGATGGACTTACGCGACCGGATCGCTCAGGCGCTGAAGCAGGCGATGAAGGACAGGGAGCAGGCGCGCCTGGCGACCCTGAGGCTTATCAATGCGGCGATCAAGGATCAGGAGATTGCCGCGCGCGGATCGGATGACGCGCCCGCGCTTGGCGATACCGAGATACGGGCGATCCTTGCCAAGATGGTCAAGCAGCGCAATGAGAGCGTGCGCGCCTACGAGGAGGGGGGGCGCGTCGATCTGGCCGAACGCGAACGCGCCGAGATCGCGGTGATCGAGGACTTCCTGCCGCGCCAGTTGACCGCGGAGGAGATCAAGGCCGCCATCGACCGCGCGATTGCCGATGTCGGGGCCAGTTCGATCAGAGACATGGGCAAGATCATGGGCAAGCTCAAGGAGCGCCATGCCGGACAGATGGATTTCGGCACGGTGGGCCCGCAGGTCAAGGACCGGCTTGGGTAGCGCGATACGTGATTGGGCGCGGCTGGTTTTGGCGGATGGTATCTGACAGGTCTTGCCCGATGATGATCCGGCCATGCGGTTCGGTGGGGAAAGCGTCGGGATTGGCCTGAAGCGGACGTTCAAGGCAAAGCCCCCTTGCGCGGAATAGAGGCGTGCCCCGCACGCCGCCGCGCAGCGCCCGACCGCCCCGTCGCACCAAAGGTGCGCCGCTTATAGTTGGCACGCCTTTGGCGTGACGGGCGGGCGCTTTTGCAACCTATATCACCCGCGCAATCGTTGCAGTATTTGGCCGCCATAAGGCGCGCCCCACAAGCGTTGCAGCGCCCACCCGCGGTCGGGCACCGCGCGGCTCATCTCTGAAACCGTCAACGTCCCCTCGAGGCCCTGAGCGTTCCCCCGCACGGAATTTGGCCATTTCTGTCAGGTGTCGACCATCGGCGAGCACCGGTGGTCAATCCTTGAGCGGGGGATGCCCCAAAAATCAACAACCCTCTACCAAAAAGGCCCCGGCACGATGCCGGGGCCTTTTCATTGATTGCGGGCGGATGCCTCAGTGGGCCGGGGCCTTGTCCCAGTCCTCGCGCTTGGGGAGCGTCTCGAACGTGTGCTCCGGCGGCGGCGAGGGCAGGGTCCATTCCAGCGTGTCGGCGTATTCGTTCCACGGGTTCGCCTCGGTCACGCGGGCCCCGCGGAACAGCGAATAGAACACCACGCCAAAGAAGAACACGAAGCTGGCAAACGAGATGAACGCCCCCACCGACGACCACCAGTTCCAGACCGCAAAGGCCTCGGGGTAGTCGATATAGCGGCGCGGCATGCCTTGGCGGCCAAGGAAGTGCTGCGGGAAGAAGGTGAGGTTCGCGCCGATGAACATCGCCCAGAAATGCAGCTTGCCCATCCATTCGGGGATCATCCGCCCGGTCATCTTGGGGAAGTAGAAATAGATGCCGGCAAAGATCGCGAACACCGCGCCGAGGCTCATCACGTAGTGGAAATGCGCGATCACGTAATAGGTTTCGTGATAGGCACGATCCACCGCCGCCTGGCTGAGCACGACGCCGGTGACGCCGCCCACGGTGAACAGGAACAGGAAGCCGAACGCCCAGAGCATCGGCGTCTTGAACTCCACCGAGCCGCCCCACATGGTGGCGATCCACGAAAACACCTTTACCCCGGTCGGCACCGCGATCACCATCGTGGCCAGCATGAAATAGCTCTGCTGCGTCAGGCTCAGGCCGACCGTATACATATGATGCGCCCACACGACGAAGCCCAGGAAGCCGATGGCGATCATCGCCCAGACCATCGGCAGATAGCCGAAAATAGGCTTGCGCGCGAAGGTGGCGATCACATGGCTGATGATGCCAAAGCCGGGCAGGATGATGATATAGACCTCGGGGTGACCGAAGAACCACAGGATATGCTGATAAAGCACCGGATCGCCGCCGCCTGCCGGGTCAAAGAAGGTGGTGCCGAAATTGCGGTCGGTGAGCAGCATGGTGATCGCCCCCGCCAGCACCGGCAGCGACAGCAGGATGAGCCATGCGGTGACAAAGATCGACCACGAGAAGAGCGGCACCTTGAACAGCGTCATGCCCGGTGCGCGCATGTTGAGGAACGTGGTGATCATGTTGATCGCGCCAAGGATCGAGGATGCGCCCGAGACGTGCACGGCAAAGATCGCGAGATCCATCGACATGCCGCCCTCGTTCACCGACAGCGGCGGGTAGAGCACCCAGCCCACGCCCGAGCCAAGCTGCCCGTTGCCGCCCGGTGACAGAAGCGAGGCGACGCCCAGCGAGGTGCCCGCGACATACAGCCAGAACGAGAGGTTGTTCATGCGCGGGAACGCCATGTCGGGCGCGCCGATCTGGAGCGGCATGAAATAGTTTCCGAAACCGCCGAAGAGCGCCGGAATCACGACAAAGAACATCATCAGCACGCCGTGATAGGTAATCAGCACGTTCCACAGATGCCCGTTGGGGGTGCAGTCGGCAACGTCGGAGGCGATAAAGCGCGCGCCTTCAAGGCACATGTATTGCACGCCCGGCTCCATCAGTTCCATCCGCATATAGACGGTGAACATGACGGAAATCAGCCCGACCACCGCCGAGGTGACCAGGTAGAGGATGCCGATATCCTTGTGGTTCGTGGACATGAACCAGCGGGTGAAAAAGCCGCGCTGATCCTCGTGCTCGTGGCCGTGAATGGCTGCGTCCGCCATTGGGTGCCTCCTGTTGACAATTCCGGAAGGGACGCAGGCACATGCCTCACATCCCCGTTATCATGCTCGTTTTAGAGCCTCGCGCGCGGGCGGGCA
Source organism: Roseovarius sp. MBR-78 (assembly GCF_040547535.1). Lineage (NCBI taxonomy): Bacteria > Pseudomonadati > Pseudomonadota > Alphaproteobacteria > Rhodobacterales > Roseobacteraceae > Roseovarius > Roseovarius sp. MBR-78. Next base: position 61,842 of record NZ_JBEPPX010000003.1, on the reverse strand, counting down.
ATGCGCGAAATTGACGTAGGTCAATGAATCTTGTCGCACCCTGATGCGGTTGCGGACGCAAGACCCGCGTCATCCTCGGGCTTGGCCCGCGCTCAGCCCTTTGCCTCAAAGACTGCCGAGAGGCGCGCGGCCTCCTCGGCAAGGCCGTAAGGCGGGTTGACCACGAAAAGGCCCGAGCCGGTCATGCGGTGGCCCTCGCGGGCGGCGGCAAAGCCCACTTCGTGGCGCAGCCCGTCCGGGAAGGCCGCCCCGAGCGCATCGAGCATGGGGCCATGCGCGCCCGATACCAGGATCGGATACCACAGCACCAGGATACCAACATTCCACTTGCGGTGCAGCCGCGCGAAATGGCCGGGGATGCTGTCGTAATCGGCCTTCACCTCGTAGCTCGGATCGACCAGCAGCACCCCCCGGCGCGGCATCGGCGGGCAGGTGGCATGGGCCATCGCAAACCCGTCCTCGCGGCGGATACGGGCAGGGAAGGGGGCAAGCGCCGTCGTCAGCGCCGCGTGCTCGCCGTGGTGCAATTCGGCGAGGTGGAGCCGGTCGCCGGGCCGTAGCGCCTGCGCGGCGATAAGCGGAGAGCCGGGATAGGCAGAGGGGCCGTGGGTGGCGCGGGTCGCATCGAGGCAGCGGCGATAGGGGTGATCCGCCGCCAACGCCTGTTCCAGCCGCCCGATCCCCGCCGCCGCCTCGCCGGTGCGCTGCGCGGCGGGATCGCCCAGATCATACAGCCCGCGCCCGGCATGGGTCTCGATATAGCTGAGCGGCTTGGGCTTGGCGGTCAGATAGGCCAGCATCCAGCCCAGCACCGCGTGCTTGTGAACATCCGCCGCGTTGCCGGCGTGGTAATGATGCTGATAGCTGAGCATTACCTCAGGTATCAGGGGCGGCGGGGATGCGAAAGGGGCACCTTGCCGGGACATATCGCGAAGCAAGGACCGTCATCCCTTGCGCCGCCCCGGCGTTGACTCAGCGCCCGGCGGCGTAAAGCGCAAGCAGGTCGCAGGCGAGCGTCGCCGCCGCCAGCGCGGTAATCTCCGAAATGTCATAGGCCGGGGCCACCTCGACCACATCCATCCCCCGGAGCGCGACGCCCTCCAGCCCGCGCAGGATTTCCTGCGCCTGAAAGGTGGTCAGCCCGCCAATGACCGGCGTGCCGGTGCCCGGTGCCATCGACGGGTCGAGCGCGTCGATGTCAAAGGTCAGGTAGCACGGCCTGTCGCCCACGATCTCGCGCACGCGGCCCGCAATCGCGCGGGGATCTGACAGATGCACCTCGCGCGCGTCGATCACATGCACGCCTAATGGATCGGGGTTATGGGTGCGGATGCCCACCTGCACCGAATGCTCGGGCACCACCAGCCCCTCGCGCAGCGCGTGCCAGAGCATCGTGCCATGGTCGATGCGGCCCGGCTCATCCTCCCATGTGTCGGAATGGGCGTCGATCTGGATCAGGGCCAGGGGCCCGTGCTTTTCGGCATGGGCCTTCAGCAGCGGCCAGGTGATGAAGTGATCGCCCCCCAGCGTGAGCAGCGCCGTATCGGTCGCGAGCACGTCGCGTGCCGCTTGCGCGATGGCCTCGGGGATCGCCGCCGGGTAGCCATGATCGAAGAACAAATCGCCATAATCCACCACGGCGAGTTGCTCGAACGGGTCAAAGGCCCAGGGCCAGGGGGCCGACCACGCGATATGCGCCGACGCCGCGCGCACCGCGCGGGGGCCAAGCCGCGCGCCCGACCGGCCCGACACCGACATATCGAACGGCACGCCCATCACCGCCACATCCGCCCCGCCCAGATCACGGGTGAAGCGGCGGCGCATGAAACTGAGCGCCCCGGCATAGGCCGGTTCGGCGATGCTGCCGCGCAGATCGGCCCGCGTGAAGGCCAGATCCGAGGCCGTGGGGTTGATGCTGGTGCTGTCCTTATCGGTCATGATGTGCCTGTTCAAACTGTCATTCGCCGCGAGACTGCCCGCAGTCGTGCGGGGTGTAAACCGGGGCGGGGGCCGCGGCCCCGCCCCCGGCAGACCGCGCTATACCTTCTCTTGCGTGTGGCGGCGCAGTTCCGCGCGCGCCACCTGTCGGCGGTGAACCGCATCCGGCCCATCGGCCAGCCGCAGCGTGCGCAGATGCGTCCACATCGCCGACAGCGGCACGTCCTGCGAAATACCCTGCGCGCCGAACATCTGCACCGCCTCGTCCACCACCCGGAGCGCCACGCGCGGGGCCACCACCTTGACCTGATGAATCCACGGCGCGGCGGCGCGCGCATCGCCCTGATCCATCATCCACGCCGCCCGCAGGCACAAAAGCCGCGCCTGCTCGATCTCCATCCGGGCCTCGGCGATGATGTCGTAATTCGCCCCCAGATGTGCCAGCGGCTTGCCGAAGGCCTCGCGCGCAAGGCTGCGGCGGCACATCAGCCCCAGCGCCGCCTCGGCCATGCCGATGGCCCTCATGCAGTGGTGGATGCGCCCCGGCCCAAGCCGCCCCTGCGCGATCTCGAACCCGCGCCCCTCGCCCAGAAGGATATTCTCCACCGGCACCCGCACGCCCGAGAAGCGGATATGCATATGGCCATGCGGCGCATCGTCATGGCCGTAGACCTCCATCGCGCGCAGCTTTTCGATACCGGGCGTGTCGGCGGGCACCACGATCATGGAATGGCGCTGATGCTTGGGCAGGTCATCGCCGCCGGTTTTTACCATCACGATATAGACCGCGCAGCGCGGATCGCCCGCGCCGGTGGCCCACCATTTCTCGCCGTTCAGAACGTAGTGATCGCCGTCGCGCACGCAGGACATGGCGATATTGGTGGCGTCGGAACTGGCCACGTCCGGCTCGGTCATGAGGTAAGCCGAACGGATATCGCCCGCGAGCAGCGGCTTCAGCCAGCGGTCCTTCATCGCCGCGCTGCCATAGCGGTGAAACACCTCCATATTGCCGGTATCGGGCGCGTTGCAGTTGAAAATCTCAGGCGCAAGCGGGCTCTTGCCCAGTTCCTCGGCGAAATAGGCATATTCGACCGTCGAGAGGCCAAAGCCCTCATCCCCCTCGGTCAGCCAGAAATTCCACAGCCCCTCGGCCTTGGCCCGCGCCTTCAGCCCGTCAAGGATCTCGGCCTGCCGGGGCGTGAACTGCCAGCGGTCACCCTTGTCCACCTCGGCGTGGAATTCCGGCTCCAGGGGCGCGATCTCGTCGCGCACCATCGCCGCCACCCGCTCCAGCAGCGCCCGCATCGCGGGGCGCATCCCCAGGTTCATCTCCATGTCACCGGTCCCTTTCCCAGATCACCGCGCCGAGAACGGCGCGCGCAGTGATGCAGAGGATGGCGGCGGAAGGTGCGCAAATGCAACCCGATAAAGCGGGGCGATTCACTTCGCCGAGTCCCTTCAAAACCGCGCTGATGTTCTGGTGCTTGAACTCGACCGATCCCTCGGAGCGACCGTTCAGAACGGGCAGCAGCGCACGTCGATGCTCGGCCTTGTTGTAGGGCCGCCCGGCGATATCGTCGGCCAGCATCGCGAAGTAATCCGCGACGATCAGGTCGTTCTCTTCATCCGTCCAAGGCCCGTTCGACATTCCGCCAGGCTAAGGTCGGGAAGTCCGTTTGTCATCAACGCTTTCCGGGCTTGGCCCCGGCAAATTACCGCAACCGCTACGCGCCATTCGGCCAGCTCACCCACCGCCTGCGCCTACCGTCCGTTGTGGCTCTGTTCCCCTCGAAAGCGATTGACATAAGGCACGAAGTTTTGGCAGGGTTGAAACTCATGCCATTGAAAAGGCTATACAAATTCCAACCGAACCGAATTTTTCGAGGTTCGCCCGAACAGAGACAAAACGCCGTTCAGAGCCCGAAACGGGCCTGTCGCGCAGTCTCAGAGGTTCGCATGGGAGAGGCAAACCCCTTTGAAAACACGACGATTCCCGCGCCGCGATGGGTGCCTGTGTGTGTTCGAAGCAGGTATGATGGCGGAGACGATGGGATTCGAACCCACGAGACCCTTCCGGGCCTACTCCCTTAGCAGGGGAGCGCCTTCGACCACTCGGCCACGTCTCCGCCGACGCGTATAGCCGGGCAATCCCCTGCATTACAAGGCGAAAATTCAAAAACTTGGCCAGCGTCCCGCGACGGCCCCAAATGCTTGAAATGGCATGGAAAGGAACGCCGCGGAACCAGAAATGGGAAGGATTTGGTCATTTCCCCTATCCGCTAAAGTGCCTTCGGCAGCGCGGTGAGCGAGTCCCTGCAAATGTTGTCATCTGCGCCGCTCGTCTTCTGCACTCCTTTTTCCGTTTTGATGAAGTGAACCGATCTCCTGGATACAAAGGAGATTGACCTATGAAATCGCAAGGCCCTCGCGACAATGATCAACGTCTTTCAGCTGGCTTTAGCATGCCATCTGACGGCGCTTCAAAGAAAGGTACCACTGCTCAAAGCCGAAGCGCGGCAGAAACGCGTGAGATCGCTCGTGCGCTTGCACAGTATCCGATCCCAGAGTTTACGAAGAAGAATATTTCAAGACGGTGGTCCGTCGGTGCTGACACGGTTCGGCGCTTGTTGCGGGACTTTGGCCTCAATCCCGGAAAAACGCGCGACCTCACCGTCCCGCTCACCGATCTACTCGCTGTCGAAGGCGTAAACGACCCCCTGAAGACCTGGGCACTCTGCTCGGATGACGAGCGGCTGGTCCTGCTCGCGGACCTCCTCACGCCAGAGAGCAAGCGTGAGGACGACAATCGCTTGTCCAAGTTGCACTTGGGCACTTATCGGCGGCACGCCCGCGAAGGGCGCCTCGTCTCCATACGCATCGGTAAACAGCACCGGTTCCGGCGTGATCTGGCATCCGCGCTTTACCGGCACGAGATGCTCCGGAGCAAACAGAAATGACACCGCTCCAGGAAAGAGATTTGGTGTTTATGACGCGAAAAGTGCGATCCACGCACTTTGTGCCGAACCACAACACGATGACACAAACGCCCTGTTGGACTTGGGTCAAGGGCCCAACAGGGCGTCCGTGTCAGACCTCTCCCCCAAACACCGATTTACGCACATTGCGCGTCATTGCGCACCCGCGCGCGCCCCCGGTCGGAAGGGCGGCGCGGATAGCGCAATTCCCCAAAATCTATCCCAAGGAAAAATCAAAATGACTGTCATGCATCATCCCAGCAACCTTAACCTTCGCGACACGGTCCAGATGGATCTCGCCACTGCGAAACTCCAATTTGCTGCAGGCGCATACGACGAATATTGGTCGAAGTCTCGGCGCCTCAAAATTCGGGGTTCGGTTAACAAAGCCCTCCAAGTATACAACGCTCTCGATATCGCGACTGCCGAGGAACTGATCCTCTGCGATCCGGATGAACCCAAGCGCATTTACGCAGGCATCCGACATACTGGGCGCATCCCGAAAGGCTGCGGTTTCAAATCTCTCCTTTCCGTGAAGACTTGGGCCAGCAATCTCTCGTCGTTCTTCGACATCGTCTCCGGGCGCCGGGCTATGGTCAATGCGTTTGCGAATTTGGATGATGATTGGACAGCCCTTATCGACCACATTGTTGGTCGCGTTGAAGGTCCAGTTCTTCTGAACACTTACGAGCGGCTTCCGCTCAATATCTTGGCACGGGAATGCCGTCTGCGCGGGCTGTCCTTGCGCAGCTTGAGCAGCCTCCAAATTGAAGGCTTTGCGCGTGACCTGCTACCCGGCGTCAAGGATGCTGTCCGGCGTGGGGCGCGTTGTTTGGATGCTCTGCGTTTAGATGACCGCGTACCCGATTGTCTTCTGCCGATTGCACCGATCGGCCCACTGCCGGCGCTGACATCTTCTAATAAGCGTGTAACACCCCCGATGCATCCGGACCTGGAGAAGATCCTCGACGATTACCTCGGGCAGCGACGTCGTGGCAAAGCGACCCTGGAATACGGGACAGAAACCCGGACAATAGAGAGAGATGCTATTAGTGATCACCGAGTAAAGAATATCTCGAATGCTGTGCGCTGGTACTGGCATGGCGCAGTGGTCTTGGGATTGGTTGCGCCAGACAAGCCCTTTAATCTCGAGACCTTTATGCGACCCGAGGTGCTGGCCGATGTCGTGGCGGTTTGCGCAGAGGGTGGGTTCGGCCCAGTCTGCCAGCCTGATGTCCGTCGTGCCTACGCAAAAATGGTGATCCAGTTTCTGAGTGACCTGCGTCCTGAGTATGGCGCCCAATGCCAGCCTTTGCTCTTCAAAGCGAAATCTTTGCGCCGCCGGACCGAGCATGAAAGTGCGAACGCAGCCTTCAAGCGCGAAACCTGTCTGCGCTTCATAAAAGACCAAACCTTTCAACGGCAGTTTTTCTCAATGCCGAAGGTTTTCTTTGATGAGGCGAAGCCCCTTATCGAACGTTTCGACGCCCTGAAAAACTCGGATGAGCCTGGCCTCAATAAAACCCAGCATCGCGCGCTCGATCTCGCCCTGATGGCCATGCACACAATTATAGCAACGCGGTTTCCGCTTCGTCTTGCAACGCGCCAGAAACTTCGCTCGGGAGGGGCCAGTCCGCATCTGGTACTTACCGAGCGCGGAAAAGGAAATAATGAGCTATCTATCCTGGTCCCGGGTCACATCGTCAAGAACGGCTTCTTTGTCGATGGCGTGCCTTTGCGAAAGACCAAAACGATGGATCCTTGGAAGATCAGCCGCTGGTATCTCAAGAAAGCGCATCCGCTGATCCTGAAGTACAAACCGACACATGCGAGATACAGGCAACCAAACGCTCTGTTCTGCGGCCTGCATGTTGAGACCCTACGGCGCATTTGGCGGACCTACACCTCTGAGATCGGGCTCAACGTGACGCCGCATATGTGCCGTCACATCGTTGCCAGCCATCTCTATGCCAATGGTGTACCGGTCTGTCAGATTGCCGTATTGCTTGGCGACAAGGAGAAAACCGTGCGGAATGCCTATATGTTCGTTGATCGATCACAAATGCTTCGGGACGTCACGGAGGCACAGGCAACCATTTTTCGGGGGCTTAGCGTATGACGAGCACAATACCCGCAGAGTGGCCAGTCGACTTTCAGCCGGCTCTTGAGACACGGCGAAAGACGGCCTCCAAGCCAATGCGCCAGCGCATCCTCCGCACTGTCCGAGCGTATTGCTCGTGGTCTCGGGACGAATTCCCGGGACGTCCCGTGGTATTCGACGTGGACCGATGGAAGGCCTTTCGCCGTTTTCTGGGCACCTCCCTGACCGTAGATGTGACACGGCAGTATATGCGTGTCCTCTACGACCTGGGCACGACGGGGCCAGATAAGGACTTGCGTGATTGGCTGTACGAAAACGAAATCGACAAACGATCCGTGAGCGACATCATCGCCGCCCGGTGGTGGCCAACCGAAATGCGACACCTCGCTAAGGGTTTACACGTATCAGGGTTACGCCGCTTCCTGAAAGAAGTCGACGCCTATCTGCGTTGCATCGATCGACTTGGGGCATTACCAGCCGATCCTGTGCGTCACCTGTATCTCACTGAGATCATTGCAGAACGAACGCGGTATCAGCGCCTCTCCCGTCTTTGCGTTACGATGGAAATGCTGGCCCCTGGTCATCCTCACCTCGTCGTGCTCCGGCGCGCACAGACTGATCTGTATTCACGGGTCTGGCCACCAAGCCTATCTCAACCGTATTCCAAAAAGCGGGTGATCGCGGACGTAGAGGCGCTTCTCAAAGACCTTACTTCGCGGGATCCGGCGAATGAATGGAGTTCGTCAACTGTCGGAAATCACCGGAAAAGCCTGATTCTGCATCATGATCTGCTTGCCTCACAGGGGCGCGTGATCAGCTTTGATAAGAGCGCGCTCGATATCTTTGCTGACTACGTATTGGACCGCTTGAAGCTTTGGGAGCAGACAAACGGCGAAAAGGGCTGGTGCCGACGTAGCGCCGCCACGTATTGCGCACAGCTTCGGCCATTCATTCAAGACCCAGAGGAGCGCCAGAAATGGGGTCGTTTCACAAATCGGTTTTGGGCCCTCGCGGATAAAAACGGAGATCCCAAGGCAAAGGAGCGGGCGCTATGTGAACGTCCGATGTCCCTCGAGGACTATTTCCGCCGCGCACATCAACTTATAAATCTGGCGAACGATACTGCGAACGTACAAGTCCGAAGGGGACTGCTGACGGTTGCGGGCGTTCTTGGAATTCTGTTGGTCTTCCCGTTACGGCGCGGCGACCTGTGCCGCCTTATCATTGGCGATCAACTTTCTCGGAACGCCAAGAGCTGGATGCTTGATCTTGGGTGGACGAAGAAGTCAGGTACACGGGTCGAGCCTATGATTTTGCCTGAAGAGGTCACATATCTTCTTGATGCCTGCCTACTTCAGGGAACGGAGCCGAGGGTCTTGTGGCAGGTATACCGCGAACGCTCCGGCGTGCCTTTTCTGGAGTCGCCCAAAAACCCTGGTCAGGCCTATTCATTGAACGCGCTGAGCACACTCGTGGCGCGTCACAGCGGACATGGGCCCCACATCCTTCGAACTGTATGGGCCGATACATTGGTGGCGCGTGGAGCAGACCGCGAGGTAATTGCCGCCATTCTTCAGCATGAGAACCCACTATCGCAGGAAGACTACGAAGTTCTTGCGCGGAGAATCCGGTTACGTGAGGCAGCGCTGGCATTGCGCGATCTGGCGGATCGTGCCTGCGGAACTTGAACCCGCCGCGCCGCCAGTTTAACGCACATAGTTTCGTAGCTGCACATGGTTGTTTTGCCCACCCCACCGCTTCCCGGCTTGGGCAAAACAAACCATCCCATATGACCGGGACGTTCGCGACTGAACCGCCCCGGTTTTCCCGGAGCCTGATTACTCCATCTTACGCGACTTTATCGAACTTGTTACACTGTTCATGGGACTGAAAGTCACTGCCCCCCTTCCAGCGCCGCCAAGGCGCGTCTTGAGTCAGATTCATCAAGTGGGGCGAGTGTCGTCGCCCGCAGCCACAAAGCACCGCGCGGAGTTTCAAAAGACCAAGCCGGTGGCACCTCCGCGGTGTTGTAACGCCGCGACGGCCTAAGGGCGATTGATGATGACGAGGTCCCGTTCCGGAATGTCGACATCACAACCTATCGCCGGGCCCAGCCAGCGGGCTTGCTCGGCGATTGCGTCGCCGAGGCGTTTTATCCCTGGTCCCCGCATTTCGGGAACTCGCGCGACCAAGACCGATACGATTTCACAAAGACGGCTCTTCAGTTTCGGCGTCATGCGCCGATATCCGAGATCCTGGAGAAAGCGCGCGATGTCCTCGGTCGTGATGTCGTCGGTCATCTCGGCGGCACCGATCTTGAAAGACATCTGATGCGTGACCTGGTCATTGAGCAGGACCGGAACGATGTCATAGAACGGCGCGAGCTGCGGTCGTGCTCCGTGATACAGCAAACCGTGGTTCTTGGCGTGGTTGTCCGTGTTGCCCAGCAACAGATTGACCAAAGCCCCTTCAAGGAAGGACTGCCGGGTCTGGCCCGGACTGTCACAAGACAGGATAAGCTCGGCAACGCGCCGGGCGGAAAAGGCGCGCTCGTCCACGCCATTTCGTTCGTATTTCAGGGTTGGCCCCAAACCCAAAGCCTGGCAGAAATCCTCCTGGTGAATGCGGCGCACCTGCGCGCCCTCGACCTGGCGATCGAACCGCTCGATCAATAGCCCCCTCACATCTTCGAATTCACGGATAGACGTGTCCGCGACGGGATGGGTGAGCACGTCTTGCGCAATCTGCATCGATACATTTTCGTAATCCACGAGTCGCATTTCAGCGCCCCGGGGCACTTTCAGGATATGCGTTGTCGGCACGTTCAATCCCGAACGCGGAAATCCGAAGCGTCCGTCAGGAAGCATGGCGACAGCGACCTTCCCCTGCACCCCCGCCAAAGGTGATGGATCGCCTGTGCCGTCTGGTACGCGTCGACGATCCCGCAAGGAGATCATCAGGTCTCTTAGCGTGTCGTCGTCGAGCGGGTCGTAATCCGTGTCCAAGTTGCCTGGCTGTTTTGCCGGTCCTTCGCCACGAGGAACGACCGAAATCGCTCCCGGACAGTCCCGTCCGAGGTGATACAACAGCCCAACTGTATCCGAGTGGTCCAGCCCATGGCGTTGCATGATCTGGTCCCTCTGCGCGTTCTCAAACAGAAGATTGTCAAAGAACCCGCGCGTCTCGTTATCGCCAAAGGGCTTCTCCCCGACAGGCAGCGACGTCGATATCGGATGCGGCAAGTCATCCCGCAGGTATCTGAAGGAGATGTCACCGTGGTCATCGCGGGCCAGCCGCCCGACCGGCGTCGGCTGGGCTTCGAGGAAAACATCGAGCTCCAGCATTCAGGTCTCCACGCTGAGCCGCAGCCCAAGGTCCCGGCACAGGTCGAGGACGATGCCGATCTGCGCAGTGTCCTTGCCGTTCTCGATCGCGCTGATGGTCGCGACCGATACGCCTGCCTGCATCGCAAGGTCTCCCTGGGTCATCGACAGGGTCTTTCGCCGTTCCCGGATCGCTGCGCCCAGATCGCTGGCAGTGCGGATGGCGCGTGTTATCTCAGACATATCGATTTCCACGATCGTTGAAGTTTCGCTGAATGTGGGCTTAGTTGCCCGTTTTGTCAACGATCGTCGAAATTTTGCTTCCAAGACACGGAACTCTGCAAAATTTTGACGATCATTGAAATCGCCATGTCGTCAGCTCCCGGAGCTGACAAGGTCAGGCCGTGGCGATCGATAACAATCCAGCCGAGCGTGCCCTACGCCCGATCGGGATAGGACGGAAAAACTGGCTCTTCGCAGGAGCCGATACTGGTGCGGAAACCCTGTCCCGCGCCATGACCATCATCGAGAACGCCAAGCTCAACGGCCTCGATCCGCTGGCCTATCTCGACGACGTGCTCGACCGCATCCATGATCACAAGATCAACAAGCTAAATGAGTTGCTGCCGTGGAATTGGGTGCCACTGGCATCCGTGACACGCAGTCAAGCCGCGTAAGCTGCGGTATCAAAGAGGCGGTTACCAACAAACTGGCACTGGTAGCTTTTGTCAGTGCGTTTGAGGCACCCTGCGAACTCGGCGCGATATCCAGAATTAAAAGCTGGGAAATCAATAAAAATTCCAATTTTCTGCTTCGTGGCGTGAAATACCGGCCAATATGCCTACTGAAAGGAAACAGACAGGTCGCAAAACACAACACTCTGACGGTCGCAGCGGCCTTGCCGTTCAACCCGACGCGACCATTGGCAATGACCATTGCCCGGATCAGCTCCAAAAATGGAGTCATACATGAACTTTATCCTTCCCATTCACTTTGGATGGTCTTCCGACGATGGGGACGCGCGCGACGATGTAGACGCGCTGTCGCTGGCGATTGACCGTCTCGGTCTGTATCTTGACCAGGAGAGCGAGACGCTCATCCAGGTCTTGAATGAGGCGGGCCGTCTGCCCGCAGCTGCGGACTTGGATGAGCTCTCGGGCCTTCATCTCGAGCCCGATTGCACGGACTTCAACATCAGGCAGCTTTTGCTCGACGTGCGCCCAATCCTTGTTCTTGCGCTGGATGAGATGGCTGCCATCTCCATCAGGAGCGATCAGATCTCTTCTTGCAACCAGGACTTCGATACGCGCGTGAACTGGGTATGCGCTCGGCTCAGGGACATGATTGCAACCCTCGACTGGGCATTGAACTAAGATCAGTGCTGGAGCCCGGCAACCCGGGCTCCAGCGCAAAATCTGCATGCGAAGAGTACTTATTCAGGGGCCGTTTTATCTCCTGGGTCACTTAGGGTTTCAACCTCAATTCTGTCAGAACGTCTTGCGGTTGCAAAGTGGAACCAACAGGGTCACTTGCGATCTCAGAGTTTCTACCTCTATCGAGGTGATCAATCGATAATCCGCGGCAGTTGGCTCGGGCTGGCGCGGCAGACCGAACTCACCAAGCTCTGCCGGGTCCCGGTTGATATTACTCAATACGATGGACGCCAACTGGAAGATCGACGTCAAAATGGCCTCCGGGACTTCAACAATCCATGGCAACTTCGAATACCAGTAGGATCGCGTCATACGCGGTGCCGGTGGTGCTGGTAATCAATAAGAACACCCACACGCTGCGAAGCTTCACGGAATGGCTGCGCGAGCACCGTTGTCCGGTCGAAACGTGAACCCGCCCTCCCTGCCGCAATCGCCTGTACGACCCGTCATGGATTTCGATTGAAGAGGCTGTCAGGTGTCGTTACGCTCACGCCAGCACAATAACTGAATGTGCATAGTGATCGTATTCCTCGGCAAGGCTGGGAGAGCCCGGTGAAACAAGGTGGAGCTTCGCTGGGGCGTCGAGCAGCGCCTCGAGTTTATCAAGTTTCGCCTGTTCTGGGAGGGGCATGTGAACTGCAGCGATCTAATGGACCAGTGTGGAATTTCCGTGAACCATACGTGCGCCGACTTAAACCCCTGCATCGGGTTCACTCAAGACATCATGATTTACGGCAAGAGCGCGCGCAGCTAACTGTCTGACCGGAGGAATTATTGTTCGAGATACCGTCGCAATGGACCATCGCGGGTCGCATGGGCCTGGACACAGACCCTTCAGCGCGTCGCCTCCAAGACCAGCAGATCGTAATGATGGGTCAGGAGGCCGTACCGTGAGTATGCTTGAGGACGTCAAACCAGGCAGTCGCGCTTTGGGCGTGGCCCCAGGACCTTCGGTGGAGGTCGTGTCCGTCGAATGGATCGGAGGCCAGGCGATCAATGTCGTCTACCGGAACTCAACTGGCTCTGTCGCAGAAACGACACTCTACCGTGACGATGAACATAGGCTCCGCATCGAAAGCCAAGGGAGGAAGTGGTCGTTTGACGCCGACGGAGCTCAACTCCGCCTCGTGACTGAAGCAAACCGCATCAAGCTGGCGCACTTCTTCGATCCCTATCTCGCGATCCACACCAGCCTTGTGGATCCGCTCCCACATCAGATTTCTGCCGTTTATGGCGAAATGCTTCCGAGACAACCTCTTCGGTTCCTGCTTGCGGATGACCCCGGCGCGGGAAAAACCATTATGGCAGGGCTTCTGATCAAGGAATTGATCGCTCGTAGTGACCTCGAGCGCTGCTTGGTCGTAGCTCCAGGAAGCCTCGTCGAGCAGTGGCAAGACGAACTCGGTGAAAAGTTTGGCCTGGAGTTCGACATCCTGACGAAGGACATGATCGAGGGTTCCCGTTCCGGAAACCCATTCAATGACAATAACCGCCTTATTGCCCGTCTCGACATGCTGGCTCGAAATGAGGAGCTACAGGAGAAGCTGACGTCGTCGACTGAGTGGGACCTGATCATCGCGGACGAAGCTCATCGGATGTCAGCAACCTATTTTGGTAACGAGGTCAAATACACCAAGCGTTATCAGCTTGGTCAGCAGCTCAGTCGGGCGTGCCGACATTTCCTGCTCATGTCGGCAACTCCACACAACGGCAAGGAAAAGGATTTTCAGTTGTTCATGGCCCTGTTGGACGGAGACCGCTTTGAGGGTCGTTTCCGTGACGGAGTCCACGTCGCCGATGTCGAGGACATGATGCGGCGTCTGACAAAGGAAGAACTGCTGCGCTTTGATGGCCGTCCGCTCTTTCCAGAGCGGCGCGCCTACACCGTCAAATACGATCTCTCCCCTCTTGAGGCTGAGCTTTACACGGCCGTCACCGAATATGTCCGCAATGAAATGAACCGTGTGCAGCGTTTCGCGGAAGACGACGGTAAGAAACGTAACAACGTGGGCTTTGCACTTCAGATTTTGCAGCGTCGGCTCGCATCCAGCCCTGCGGCCATCTACCAGTCCTTGAAGCGTCGCCGCGAGCGCCTGGAGAATGAGCTTTCGGAAGCCAAGCTCGCAACACGCGGAAAGACCTCAGCATTCTCGAACGTGGCAATCAACGACGAGATGTTGCGCAACCTCGATGAGTACGGCCAAGATGAACTGGATGATCTCGAAGAACAGATCTCTACTGGCGCAACTACGGCTGAAACCGTGGAGCAGCTGGAGATCGAGGTCCAAACTCTCGAAGGTCTTGAAAACATGGCGCTCGGTGTCCTGCGCTCGGGCAAGGACACCAAGTGGCAGCAGCTTGACCGAATTCTTGATGACGACCTGATGGTCGATCCGGACGGGTATCGCCGAAAGCTCATAATCTTTACCGAGCCGAAAGACACGCTTGAATATTTGTGTGAAAAGGTCGTCGGCAGGATCGGACGGCCAGATGCGGTGGCCGTAATTCACGGGGGTGTCTCTCGGGAAGAGCGCCGCAAGATCGTCGAGCGGTTCATGCAAGACCGTGATCTGCTTGTCTTGATCGCCAACGACGCAGCGGGCGAAGGCGTGAACCTTCAGCGTGGGCATCTCATGGTGAACTACGACCTGCCATGGAACCCGAACAAGATCGAACAGCGTTTCGGGCGTATCCACAGGATCGGCCAGACCGAGGTTTGTCATCTCTGGAATCTCGTCGCGAAGGATACCCGTGAAGGCGAGGTCTATGCGCGGCTATTGGAAAAGCTTGAGGCAGCACGAGAAGCACTCGGCGGACGCGTCTACGATGTCCTCGGCGAACTATTCGAGGAACGCGCGCTCAAGGACCTTCTGTTCGAAGCTATACAGTACGGTGAGCAGGAGGAGGTGAAAGCTCGCCTCTTCCAGACGGTCGATGGTGCAGTTGATCAAAGTCATCTTCTCCACCTCCTTCAGAAGAGACAGCTGACCAGCGACACCATGCCGGAGGCTCGCGTGCAGGAGCTGCGGCTTGAAATGGAACGGGCTGAAGCTCAGCGCCTGCAGCCCCACCACATCCAGAGCTTTTTTGTGGAGGCTTTCCAGCGGCTTGGCGGCCAGATCAAACGCAGAGAAGAGGGAAGATGGGAAATAACTCATGTCCCCCTCAGCGTGCGAGAACGCGACCGTCAGATCGGCTCAAGTGCGCCGCTCCAAAAGAAGTACGAGCGCATCTGCTTTGAGAAGAGCAAAATCAACCAGCAACCCGTCGCCTCCTTCGTTTATCCTGGTCATCCGTTGCTCGACGCCGTCATCAGCTTGGTGCGCGAGAAGAACGATCACCTGATGAAGCAGGGCGCCGTACTGGTCGATGACACCGACGACGGTCGAGACGTCTCCGCCCTCTTCTTGCTCGAACACGGCGTTCAAGACGGGCGCCCAACCAGCTCTGGCAACGCAAACATCATCTCTCAGAAGCTACAGTTCGCCGCGATTGACGAGGAGGGCAACGTGACCAATGCAGGCATCGCACCCCACCTCAATCTGCGTCCCGCAACACCTGACGAGATAGGAGGCGTTGAGGAGATCCTAAACGCCGAATGGCTGCGGGGCGATCTCGAGAAGAAGGTTGTCCAGTTCGCGACGGTCGAGCTTGCCCAAGGTCATGTCGCGGAGGTCCGTGCACGCCGATTGCCGGAAATCGACAAGGTCGAGCAGGAGGTGAAGGCCCGACTGAAGAAAGAGATCAACTACTGGGACGCCCGCGCCTTCGAGTTGAAAGAGCAGGAAAAGGCCGGCAAGAAGACGCGGCTCAACTGGCAGAACGCGCAGCGCCGGGCGGAGGACTTGGCAGAGCGCATGAAGCGTCGTCTGGACCTGATCGAACAGGAGCGGTTCATCTCGGCCCAGCCGCCGCGCGTCCGGGGCGGGATGGTCGTCGTGCCGCGTGGCCTTCTGTTTGAGCGTGTCGCGGGCGAGATGGCCGGTGCCGGATCGGGTTTCTCGGAGGACCCTGTTGCACGCCGCGAAATAGAACTGAAGGCGATGGAGGCGGTCATGGCGGCTGAGCGGGAGCTTGGCAACCAGCCGGAGGACGTATCCGCCCAGAAGGTCGGCTACGATATCGCCTCCTACGATCCCAACGTTGACCACATGCGGTTCATCGAGGTGAAGGGACGGATCGACGGCGCGGACACGGTGATGATCACGCGGCAGGAGGTCATCACCTCGCTCCACGAACCCGAGAAGTTCATCCTCGCCATCGTTCAAGTCGGCGACGGCTACGTGCATGCGCCGCGGTATCTACGCGGGGCTCTTGACACGCGAGAGCCGCCGTTCGATCAGAACGCTATTCAGTTCAACATCAACCGCCTGCTTGAGCGGGCAAGGGCACCGGCATGAAAATCGAAAAAGCTCTCATCATTGACGAACCTTGGATCAGCAAGATCCTGAACGGTACCAAGATCTGGGAAATGAGGAGCACATCGGCCAAGCAACGTGGCTGGATTGGCCTGATAAAGAAGGGCAGCGGCCATGTTGTCGGCGTCGCAAAGATGGTAGGGGCTGACGGCCCACTATCCGATCAGAAGATGATCGAAAATACCGACAAGCATCACATTCCTCCCGAGATTTTTCTCTCGGGGAAATTCGCCAAGCACCGGTACGCTTGGATCATGTCCAACGCAGTTCGCCTGAACAGGCCTGTCCCCTATCGGCACAAGAGCGGCGCGGTCAAATGGGTCACGCTCGATCAGCACGTCTCAGATGCTTTGGCGGAAGATAAAGCCGTAAAGGCCGTTGCATGACAACGCCATATAAGAAGAAACTCATCGAAGTCGCCATCCCCCTCGAAGCGATCAACGCGGCATCGGCGCGGGAGAAGTCGATCCGGCATGGGCATCCCTCGACACTGCATCTGTGGTGGGCGCGGCGGCCTTTGGCGGCGTGTCGGGCGGTGCTGTTCGCGCAGCTGGTGGACGATCCGTCGAGCCATCCGGAGAGGTTTCCGACCGAGGAGGCGGTGGAGGCCGAGCGCAAGCGGCTGTTCACCATCATCGAGGACCTGGTGAAGTGGGAGAACTCGACCAACGAGGAGGTGCTGGAGCGCGCGCGGGCCGAGATCCGCGCCAGCTGCGATGGCGAGCTGCCCCCGGTCTATGACCCGTTCTCGGGCGGCGGGTCGATCCCGCTGGAGGCGCAGCGGCTGGGGCTGCCCGCCTATGGGTCCGACCTGAACCCGGTGGCGGTGATGATCGGCAAGGCGATGATCGAGATCCCGCCGAAGTTCAAGGACATGGAGCCGATTCATCCAGGGGGAAAAAACGCCGGCCATGGCGGCTATAAAAACGCCCAGGGGCTGGCGGAGGACGTGAAATACTACGGCGAATGGATGCGCGAGAAGGCATGGGAGCGCATCGGGCATCTCTATCCGAAGGTGGACCTGCCGAACGAGTTTGGCGGCGGCAAAGCCAACGTGATTGCGTGGTTCTGGGCGCGAACTGTTACCTGTGCCAACCCGGGTTGCCGCTGCCAGACGCCACTTCTTTCGTCTTTTGTACTGTCATCGAAAAAAGGAAGTGAGGCCTATCTAACCCCTATAGTGGAGGGGCAAACTATTCGCTTTGATGTCGGGCCTAAATTCGGCCTAATAGGCAAAAAACCAGAAGAAGGCTATAAGAGGGGCAAGTCAGCAATCTTCGAATGTGCATTCTGCGGCACACCAACAGATCGCAACTACGTGGCGCAGGAAGGTTTAGCCGGAAGAATTGGCGCGCTCCAGACAGCTGTAGCTTGTGAAGGAAAAAGAAGCCGTGTTTATCTTCCAGCGAGTTCATCTCTACTTCCGTCGGATTTGCCAGAGACCGACTTACCTGCTCTGGAGTTTGAATTCCAGCCGAACCCGCGTGATGTATGGTGCAGGAACTTCGGGCTGACACGACCCAAAGACTTATTTACAAAGAGGCAACTTGCAACTCTTTCGACATTCCAAAGTCTGGCTGTAGACGCACGGGAGGCAGCAGAAAAGGACGCTATTTCATCTGGTTTGACTGAAGACGATGTACCATTACGCGATAATGGAAAAGGCGCTCGCGCATACTCAGAAGCAATAACCGTGTACCTAACATTTGCGGTTGATCGTGCTGCAGATGCTTGGAGCGCTCAAGTTACTTGGCGGAGTTCGGTTCAGGCGTCAAGGAGTACGTTCGCGCGTCAAGCTCTGCCTATGACGTGGGATTTTGTGGAGTTGAACCCATTCAGCAATAGCAACGGAAATTGGACGGATGCCTCTGTTGACTGGGTATACAAGTCATTGGGCGCATTCGTTCCGGATGCTATTGGAGAAATACAACAAGCGGATGCCCAGACCGTCGAATATCCCACGAAATGCGTAATTTCCTCCGACCCCCCATACTACGATAATATTGGGTACGCTGATCTTGCAGACTTCTTTTTTGCTTGGATGAAGCCTGCGCTTAGAGGTATATATCCGGATATTTTTGGCATTCTTGCAACGCCCAAATCGGAAGAGTTGGTAGCCGCGCCTTATCGTCAAGGTGGCGCAGCAGCGGCAGAGGACTTCTTCCTCAGCGGCATGAAGCAAGCGATCCAGAATATGGAAGCGAACGCACATGAAGCAATACCCGCCACGATTTACTATGCCTTTAAGCAGAGCGAGGTGGAGAAAGAGGGTATAAGCTCAACGGGCTGGGCAACATTTATTCAGGCAGTTGTCGAAGCTGGTTTCTCGGTGGTCGGAACCTGGCCGATGCGCACTGAAAAACCTGGCCGAATGGTCTCGGTCGGAACAAATGCCCTCGCCAACTCGGTCGTTCTTGTTTGCCGCAAGAAGGAAGTAACCGCCGATTCCGTCACCCGCGCCGAGTTCATCCGCACCCTGAAGCGCGAACTTCCTCCGGCCATCGCCGAGCTTCAAGCCGCCAACGTCTCCCCCGCCGACATGCCGCAATCGGCTATCGGCCCCGGCATGGGCGTCTTCTCGCGCTACAAGGCGGTGCTGGAGGCCGACGACAGCCCGATGACGGTCAAGACCGCGTTGCAGTTGATCAATGCCGAGCTCGACGAGTTCCTGAACGATCTGCATGGTGAATTCGACGCCGACACCCGCTTTGCCGCGACCTGGTTCGAGCAGCACGGCACCGACAAGGGCGACTACGGCGCGGCCGACAACCTCGCCCGCGCGCGCGGCATCTCGGTCGAGAGCGTGAAGCATGCCGGGATCGTCGACAGCTCGGCCGGCAAGGTCCGCATCCTCAAGCGCGCCGAACTCGACCCGGAGTGGGACCCGGCCGAAGACGACCACTTGACGATCTGGGAAAGCTGCCAGCACCTGATCCGCGTGCTGGAGAACGACGGCGAGTACGCCGCTGCCCTGCTGCTCAAAAAGCTGGGCCCGGACCGCGCCGAGATGGTCAAGGACCTCGCCTATTACCTCTACGACGTCTGCTCGAACAAGCGGAAGGACGCAAAGGAGGCGACCTCCTACAACGGGCTGATCGCCGTATGGACGGACTTGACGCGGCTGGCTGCGACGATCCGGATCGAAGATGTGAACCGCCAGTCGGCGATGGATATTTGAAGGTAATCTGAAATGGCAAAAAGTGCACGCCAAACCGTATTCGAAGGCATGGAACTGATGCCGGAAGCGCTGATCCCATTCGTGGAGAAGCGCCTCGACAGCACGCTGCAAGGGCATTGGCAGGTCGATGTCGTGGAACGGATCCGGGGGCTTCGCCCCAATTCCGAAGGTAAGGTCGCGTGGGACCAGCAGGGCCTGCTGCAGACCATGATGGCCTATTGGAAGGAAAGCTTTTCGAGCGTTCTCGGGCATATGGAACGTTCGATGGTTTCAGAGCTGCTCGAAATTCGGAACCGCCTCTCCCACAACGAGTCGTTCAGCTATGACGACGCCGAGCGCGCGTTGGACTCGATGCGTCGCCTTTGCGAGGCCATCAGTGCGGGTGAAACCGCAGGCCAGCTTGGCAAGATGCGCGACACGATCCTCCGGACGAAGTATCGCGAGCTGGCAAGATCTGAAGAGCGCAGGGGACAAACCTCGACCATATCGACCGAAACCGTCTCCGGCCTGCTTCCCTGGCGAGATGTGGTCGAACCGCACCAGGACGTTGCCACCGGCGAGTTCCAGCAGGCTGAGTTCGCAGCCGACCTCGCTAAGGTGCACAATGGCAGCGCGCCCTTTGAATACAGCGATCCCCGGGAGTTCTTCAGCCGTACCTATTTGACGGACGGTCTGAGCAAGCTGCTGGAGGGAGCGGCCAAGCGGTTGTCGGGCAAGACCGGCGACCCGGTGGTTGAACTGCAGACCAACTTTGGCGGCGGCAAGACGCACTCGATGCTGGCCCTCTACCACATGGTCGGGAACACGGCGGTTAATGATCTACCAGGCCTGGACCAACTGCTGTCGGACAAGGAGCTGAGCGTTCCCGACAAGATCAGCCGAGCGGTGCTCGTTGGCACCTCGCGCGGGCCGCAGGACATCATCCGCCTGGAGGGTGGGCAGGAAATCCGCACCACGTGGGGTGAGCTTGCCTGGCAGCTTGGTGGTCAGGACGCGTTCGACATGATTGCAGAGTGCGATATCAGCGGGATCGCACCGGGTTCAAACCTGCTCGAGGCGGTCTTCAAAAAGTGCGCTCCGAGCCTGATCCTGATCGACGAGTGGGTCGCCTATCTCCGCCAGATCTACAAGGTCGAAGGGCTTCCCTCGGGCTCATTCGACGCGAACCTCTCTTTCGTTCAGGCGCTGACCGAAGCCGTGAAGGCTTCGCCGCAGACGCTACTGGTCGCCTCACTTCCGGCGTCCCAGATCGAAGTTGGCGGCGAAGGTGGTCAGGAAGCGTTGGCGCGGCTCAAGCAGACTTTCAGCCGTGTGGAGAGTTCTTGGCGGCCGGCGTCGCAGGAAGAAAGCTATGAAATCGTCCGGCGTAGGCTCTTCAAGGAGATACCGGGCGACAAGTACATGCATCGGGACAACACCCTGAAGCAATTCGCCAAGCTTTATCGGGAAAGCCCCAACGATTTCCCGCAGGGCTGCGCTGACGAAGACTACCGACGCAAGCTCGAAAAGGCCTACCCAATCCATCCAGACCTGTTCGATCATCTGTATACGGCTTGGGGATCACTGGAAAAATTCCAAAAAACGCGGGGCGTGTTGCGCCTAATGGCGCAAGTGATCCACGAGCTCTGGATGTCAGGCGATCCCTCAGTGATGATTATGCCCGGCAGCCTCGCGATAAGCTCGGCCCGAGTTGAGCCTGAGCTACTCCACTACCTGCCGAACGCTTGGCAGGGAATCATCGCGGGCGATGTGGATGGAATGAATTCCACTCCCTACAAAATTGATCAATCCGCTCCGAACCTGAACCGATACTCGGCGACACGTCGTGTGGCACGAGGGGTCTTCGTCGCGACTGCGCCCACGGAGGGCCAACAGAATCGTGGCATTGACGACAAGAGGATCAACCTTGGCGTTGTGCAGCCGGGTGAGCGGGTGGCTATTTTCGGTGATGCGCTCCGCAGATTGACCAATCAGGCCAAGTTCATGCACAGCGATCAGGGCCGCTATTGGTATTCAATGTCGGCGAGCCTGAACCGCGTTGCCGCCGATAGGGCCAGCCAACTGGAAGAAGCGCTTGTCATGGTCGAAATCGATAAAGCTCTGACAGTTTACATCAACGGACTCGCAGATCGTGGCCACTTTGACGCGGTGCAGGTCGCACCGGATGGTTCTTCTGAAGTACCTGATGAAACCGGTGGTGTCAGGGCAGTTGTTCTCGGCGTTGCTCACCCCCATTCGGCCCGCGATGGCTCGGACGCGCTGGTCGAAGTGAAGGATATCCTGTTGCAACGTGGCGCTACGCCCCGCGTGTATCGTAACACGTTGGTATTTCTGGCATCTGACAATCGCCAGTTGGATAACTTGAAAGAAGCAATGCGATCCTCGCTCGCATGGGATGGAGTCGTTCGAGATGCCGACACCGGACGCCTCGATCTAAAGACCAGTGACATTGCACTGGCAAAAGACAAGGCAAAGGAAGCCCGGGAAACCGTTCAAACCCGGCTCAAAGAAACCTGGTGTTATCTGATCTACCCCTATCAGGATTCTGCACAATCTGACGTAGAACTGACATCAGCCCGGATCCCACCTCAGGATGGCATTCTCGGCCGTGCCAGCAAGAAACTCGTGAGTGATGAAGCCCTCCTACCAGAAATCGGCCCAGAACGCCTCAATCGAGAGCTGGAGAAATATATCTGGAACGGCAAGCCGCATCTGCATCTCAAGGACCTCTGGGAGTACTTGAACCGGTACACTTACCTGCCTCGCTTGAAGAGCAGAGAGACCCTGACAAAATCCGTGCAGTCAGCTGTATCCGGAATGCTTCCAGGCCCATTCGCCTACTCTGAGCGGTGGGATGAAGGATCCCAGTCCTACGCCGGGCTGGCGATCGAGAAAGCATCGAACGCATTGGTGTCGATTGACAGCGACTCTATCATCGTGAAGCCCGATGCCGCAGAGGCGAGCCGGCCAAAGCCTGCCGCTGCCTCAGAACAAAGTGGACTTGGTTCCAGAGCAGGCGCCGCGACAGGCGAGACTGACGAGGGCAGCGCAACGCACACTGGCGAAGGCGGCGTTCATGAAAGTGCAGCAGCCAAACCGGACGCAGAGATTAAACCGAAGCGGTTTGTCGGTACCGTCATGCTTTCTCCAGACCGGCCGGCGCGCGATATGCATCAAATCGTTGAAGCCATCGTAGAGCAGCTCACGACTCTGCCTGGAGCGGAGGTTTTACTGAAATTAGAAATTGATGCTGAAGTTCCATCTGGCCTCGACAGAGCAAAAGTTCGAACCCTTTTGGAGAACGCCAGTACGCTGGCATTCACTGATAAATCAGTTAAGTAGCTTGGGTATCTCAAGGCTTACGCGGGAACTGTCACGAGACAACAGGTTGCGCTCATCGAATAAGTTCTAACCTGTCCCCCGGATTCGCCGCAACTCTTCCGCGATTCGAACCAACATCCTCCTCGCAAGCCGTGGCGGAACCCTTACTCGCTGCTTTCGGACAAGCTCTGCGTGGCAGTCGCGGAGACGGCGCCCGCTGCCGCAGGGGCAGCGAACGTGTCCCTTCACGCTCTTGCGTTCCAGCAGCCTCAGATGCGCGACAAGTTGGCCGATGGTCGCGAATGGCGAACGACGAGAGCAATTGATCACCCGTTTGACAAAGCACATCTTGGTCTTGCGCAAAAGATATGGAGACCCAAGACACGCTTTCTCGGCTATGCTCAGCGAACATCTCGACGCATTTGAAAATGAACTGACGCAACTCTTGTAGAAGCTGCAGGTGTAACTTTGATCCTGACTTCCGAATGGCTCCCTAAACTTCACTACTCATATGATTTGTCCCATGCGATGTTGGACGCTCTAAATTCGCGATGGCTGGAGGCCGACTTAGGTTTGCAGCGCGTAGTACGACGCTACAGGAATACCAGTTGGATCGCCAAGCCATCCTTTTCCAGTATTGCACTCAGAGCCCTCCGCGCTCATCTGCACCACGAAATGCAAAGGGCTGGTCTTTTGGTGTCATTTTTTACTTTCTGGTCCTTTTCATTTCACAACCCTTGGGATTAGGTTTCGATGAACGGGAGAGCTGAAATTCAACCAAAAGAAAAGCAGGCAAAAGCAAGTCATCTCCAAGATGACCACTTTTGACACCCCCATGACCGAATTCACAGAGCGCGAATCTGATAACGACGGGGGAAACACTTTTCAGGAGCTGCCATGTCATTTCGATTCATTCATTCCTCCGACCTGCACATTGGCCGGAAATTCGCGAATATCCCGGAGCCGGCAGACGGCAATATCCGCGGACGTCTGATGGAAGCCCGGCATAGCGCGATTGCCCGCCTTTCGGCAGCAGCGTACAACCATGGGGCAGAGCATATCCTGCTTGCCGGAGACACCTTCGACACTGCGACACCCTCTGCGACCGTGATCAGACAGGCACTCGGCGCAATGGCAGAAACACCAGACGTTACATGGTGGATGCTGCCGGGCAACCACGACAATCTCCGCGATGCCGAGCCCCTTTGGGAAGCGATCTGCCGTGATGCGCCTGGCAACGTTGTGGCTCTTCTGGATCCCGGGCCACATGATATAGGCGACATGGCGACGCTGCTGCCCTGCCCCGTCGCTTTCCGCTCCGGCGCTTCCGACCCGTCCGAGCCGCTGGTGAACATGGTGAGCGACGAAGGCCGGTTAAGGATCGGGCTGGCGCATGGCGGCGTGACCGACTTCACCGAGTCCGGCGATGCGATCACACCCGACCGTGACCAGAGCGCGCGCCTCGACTATCTCGCGCTCGGAGACTGGCATGGCCGAATGGCCGTATCGGACCGTGTGCAATATTCCGGCACGCCGGAACAGGACCGCTTCAAGCATGGCCGCCGGGGCGTCTGCCTCTGCGTCGAGCTCGACGGACCGGGTGCCCCCCCGAAGGTAGAAGAGATCGAGACTGGCACATTCCTCTGGCAAGAGATCGAGGTACCCTTGCACCCTCGGCAGGATGCAGCGGCAGCGCTGGCTGAGGCTCTGCCGCAGTCCGGGCGGCGCGATATCCTGATGCGCGTGGCGGCGACCGGCTGGGCCGGGTTGCCCGACCGGGCCGACCTGGAACGCGCTGCGGAGGCATCTGCGCCCGAATTTGCCCATTTCGATCTGGTGACGGATGCGTTGGGCACGCAGTACGACGCCGCTGATCTCGATGAGATCGACCGCGGCGGCGCGCTGCGGCTGGCGGCCGATATGCTCAAGGACGATGCCGAGGCCGACGCCCTGCCGCAGGAGGATCGCGACGTTGCAGCCGACGCGCTCGCCCGGCTTTACGCCTATGTCCGAGAGGCCTCGGAATGAAGATCCGCTCGATCACCCTCGACAATGTCCGCCGCTTCACCGAGCAAGTCCGCGTAGTCGACATCGGCGACGGGCTGAACGTGCTTTGCGAGCCCAACGAGCATGGCAAGTCGACGCTTTTTGACGCAATCCAGGCGCTGTTCTTCAAGCCCCACGGCTCGCGCGACAAAGATGTCACGGCGTTGCGCCCCCATGCTGGCGGCGCGCCGCAGGTATCCACAGAGATCGAGGCCGAGGGCAAACGGTTCACCGTGATGAAGCGGTGGCTGCAGAAGCCCGCCGCGACGGTCCACCGCGATGGTACGCTGATCGCGCAAGCCGACGAGGCGGAGGCATGGATCGCGGACCTGCTTGGTGGGGATAACGGCGGACCCTCGGGCCTGATCTGGGTGCGGCAGGGTATGACCGACCTGATGGGGGGCTCCAGAAAGGAACAGCAAGCAGCGCTGGAGGCGCGGCGCGACCTGATGTCATCGGTTGGCGCGGAGGTCGAGGCGATGACCGGCGGGCGGCGGATGGACATGGCGCTGGCGCAGTGCCGTGATGAACTGGCCGGCTACGCAACCAAGACAGGGCGACCCTATGCCAACGGCCCTTGGAAGATTGCCATGGACCGGGTAGAGGAGCTGAGGGCGGAGCGCGACGCGCTGGCAGCGACGGCTGAGGATCTGCAAGGCGCTCTGGCCGAACGCAAACGGGCTCGACGCGATCTTCGCGAACTGGAAGATCCCGATGCAGTTGAGGATCGGCGGCAAAAGCTCGAATACGCCCGCACGGCCCATGCGGCGGCGGAACGCCATGCTCAGGATCTCGACGCCGAGGCGCACAAAGTGGAAATGGCCCGGCTGACAGCCGAGAACGCGCTGGCGCGGCTCGAAGGGCTCCGGGAGGCCCGCTTCGAAAGGACGAAAGCCGCGGAGTTGACGGCGACCGCAGAAGCCGACGCAAGCAACAGCAAGGCCGCGTTGGAGATGGAGCGCAGGTCACGAGACACAGCCGAGCGCAACCTCGAAACCGCGCAGAGCGAGCTGAAGGATGCCGAGGCCGCCCGCAACCTCGCCCTGCGCGCGCAGGCTGCCCGAGACGGCGCCGACCGACGGCGAGAACTGGCGGCGCGGATCGCCGAGGCCGAGAAGACGCGTAGCGCTATGGAGATCGCCGCCGCGGCGGCGCGTTCAGGCCCGGATGCCAAGAGCCTGAGCCGGATCGAAACCCTCGCCGCCAACCACGCCACGGCCGTCGCCGCGCGGGACGCTACTGCGACACAGGTCGTCGCCCATTACAACGAAGGCCGCGCCGGCATGATCCGCTCGGAGGACATGGCTTTGCCCGACGGGCAGCCTGTACCCCTGCCCCGCGCTACGCGGTTCACCATCGAGGGTATTGGCGAGCTGGAGATCCGCCCCGGTGACGCGGGACATGACGACAGCTCGGTCGAGGCTGCTGCCACCGCCTTGCGCAAGGCACTCGACGCCATCGGCGCCGACGATCTGGACGCCGCGCGCAGCGCCGGCGCCACCAGGGCCGAGGCGGAACGCAAAGCGGGTGAGGCGAAAGCTGTTCTGCAAAGCCTTGCCCCTGATGGGATCGACCCGCTGCGCGAGGCGCTGGCGAAAATCCCTCAGGTGGAGGACGACACCGACGCCCCCGATCTGCACGAGGTTGAGGTGGCGCTGGAGGCGGCGCGCGCGGCCCACGACCAGGCCCGCATTGCCCGCGACACCGCGTCGGAACTTGTATCGGACGCCCGCGAGGCAGCCACCGGCGCCGAGACCGCGCTCGGATCGCTGCAGGACCGTCTGCTGCGTGCCGAGGGCGCGCTGGCGAAATACGGTACGAGTACGGAAGAAACGCTGGCCTCCGAGGCGACCCAAGCAGCCGAAGCGTTGGAAGCCGCCGCAAGGAGTCATGCCTCGAAGGCGGACAACGCCCCCGACCTCGCCGGCACTGAAGCGACGCTGAAACGGGCCGTCTCGGTCGACCAGGGCGCGCGGGACGAGATTGCCCGCCTGAAACCGCTAATCGCCCGGCTTGACGAACGCATCACCCGGTCTTCGGGCGATGCCGTCGAGGAACGGCTGGCCGAGACCGAAGAGGCGCTCGGCGCAGCCTCGGCCAGCCTCGCCCGGATCGAACACGAGGTGAAGGTGCTTCAGCGACTGGAGAAAGCGTTAGAGGCCGCCCGCACCGAGGCGCGCGATCGTTACTTCACCCCCATCGCCCGAGAATTGAAGCCGCTCCTGCACCTGCTCTGGCCCGAGGCCGAGCTGACTTGGGGCGAGGAATCCCTGCTTCCCGACACGCTGATCCGGGACGGCCAGGAAGAGCCGATCGACATCCTGTCGGGCGGCACGCAAGAGCAGGTGGCGTTGCTTGTCCGGCTGGCCTTCGCCCGGATGCTTGCCGCCGCCGGACGGGTCGCGCCGGTGATCCTCGACGATGCGCTGGTCTTCACCGATGACGACCGGATCGAGCGGATGTTCGACGCTCTGCACCGACAGGCGGGCGATTTGCAGATCATCGTCCTGACCTGCCGCCAGCGCGCCTTCCGCGATCTGGGCGGCAAGGCTCTGCGTCTGGCCGCGCCTGGAAACATGGAGCCGGCTGACTGACAGAACGCATTCGATGTCACCCACACACGCCGTCCAATTTCAGGATTTTCTCGAAGCGCGCCTGCTTTGTCAGCCTCCAACTGAGCGGTCCTGAGGTTGGTTTCCTCGAGCGGGAACGGGAGGGGTGGCTGTTGAAATAGCCCAGCCGGTCCGTAAAGCTCAATCGCGCGCCAGAACGTAAACGCCATGAGCGAGAAGAGTTCGATCGTCTTTATGTCAAATCCGATGCGCTGGATCTCCGGGCAAAAGAGAGCATAAACCCAATCATTTTTGGGCCCTGGTAGGGTTGTTTTCTTCCCGGGCCTGATAAAATCGGAAAATGCAGAAATTTGGCCATTTTTCCCTGCGAACACCCACGATGAGAACTGGAACCCGGCCCTGCGGACGTGTACCAAACGGATTATCCGCCCGGCAAAGTTGATAGGCGGATCGCTTAATCAATGGAGCGGCTTTGAAAAACGAAACGGCAAATAACCAGTTCGAGGATGATGCGGATCGCAAAGGCCTCCAGGGTCTTCTTGGTTTTGCACAAGGCGTCCTCACGGCACGCGCCAAGGTTCAGATGACCATGGGCGGAGGCCTTGGTGTTTTTCACGAAATCGATATTGTCGACCTGCCGGGCGTACAGGCCGACTGCGACGACGGTGCCTGGATCCGGATTGCGCGCCAGCGCGAAACAAAGCCACCCGAACCCGCCGAGCATGTGGCTACCTTCCTGGTCACCAGTCCGACTGATCCATCCAGAGCGCCGCAACTCAAAGATGCCGTGTCCGTCGAAGTTACGATCGAGGACGCCTCCGACCTTGTGGAAGGCGAACTCGTGCAGCCCGGTAATGTCCATCCTATCGTCGAAAAGGGCGTAACCGTCGATAATCGTGTCAGGGCAACCATCCTGGCCAAGGATTGCCCGGAAATGCGCCGCGATTTCGAACAATACCGGTCCGGCCCCTGGGCTGAATGGGCCAAGACAGAAGAGCCGGTTCGCAAGAGCATATCCCTCTACAATGACCCTTTCCGGATCAACTCGGAGATCCACACTTCCGAAGGGACGCCGCCCGAGCTCGTCTGGGGGATCGGTATCGGACGCTGGAAGCACAAGATCGATCGCGTGGACCCCGGGATGACTCCAGACGAGGCCACCGAACCGACTCCGACGAACGCGGCTGAGGGAAAACACGCGCCATCGTCATTCGAGCTCCACTCTCAACCGAGAATAAAACAAATGTCTTTCCCGCTTGACGATCCGGATGCCGAACTGGAGCAAAAGATCATTGGCCCAGGAAGTACCGTCAAGCTGGAGAAAATCGCCAATGGCGGTGGCAAAATGCACATCATTCTTGTCGACGGCGAAAACGACCCTGAAAATGGCTATATCGGCACCCACACACCGCTCGGGCAGGCCCTTCTCGACGCGCGCACCGGGGATACGGTCGAATACCACGCCGGCTCCTACCTCAGGGAGGTTCGAGTTCTTTCAGTGGATTGATTTATCTCCCGAGGTTTCTCGATCGATGTCCAGTGAAATTCGTCGAATCCCGGAGAAACCTTTGTCGTAGTGACCTACCGAAAGGCGACCAGAAAGTCGCTGATTCACGCAGCGTACTACCGGACCGATGTGTCCACTCAGTAGCCTTTTCTGACGCTCAGGGCGTCACTGGCGTGGGTCGAGCGTGCTACGAACGCTGCGCGAATTGACCTCAGTGACCGCAGAACGCGGCGAACATCCGGAACAGCGGATTCGGATTACCTGTGCAGATCGCAGAGCGCGTCGAACGCGGTCTGGCCGGAAGTGCTGGGAGCGTAAAGATCACCTTGAAGGAAATGTGAGAAATTCTTGTAGCATCAGAGGTTAAGCCGATGTCGCATACAACCAAATGCTGCACCCTTTCTCCGTTGTCTGATTTATGTACGCTTCGACGCAGCAATTGACGTAACGGATAATGTCCAGTTTGGGCTGTCCCCGCCGCCGCCATGTTGGGCGCCGCGGATGCGGTGTTGCCGCGAGGCGGCTTTACGGGTCCGTTACGGTGGACCGACAACGCGAAACGCATCTTGGGACATGTCGGAGACATCAAGGCTTCCTTCAGTGATCTACAACAGCACCTCTTTCGATAAACTGCGCTTGGATAAGATCCGCGTCGTCGCGAGCTGCTTACACCATCGCCAGGCACGCAAGACCACACGCCAAAAATCTACGAGCATGTTCCAGATCCAATACAAGCATTACGACTCCTACGAGCTTTTGATTCGTTGACAATTCGATATTGCCCAAACAACGTGCCAAAAAGTGGCCATTGCGGAAGCAGCGTTGTACGGCCCTGGATGTCTCGTGCGCGCAGAGCGAAAGCTCGGATCTTGCGACGAAGCTTGCTCCTTTCTCCCGAGTTAGTCAATCGCGGGTCAGACGGATCTGGTAGCGGAAACGGCCGACGGGATGAAAGTTGA
The DNA here is from genome assembly GCF_040547535.1 of Roseovarius sp. MBR-78. Classification (NCBI taxonomy): domain Bacteria; kingdom Pseudomonadati; phylum Pseudomonadota; class Alphaproteobacteria; order Rhodobacterales; family Roseobacteraceae; genus Roseovarius; species Roseovarius sp. MBR-78. The sequence goes on along the minus strand of NZ_JBEPPX010000003.1, from coordinate 32,070 downwards.
TCGACGCCTCTATCAGCCTTGCGTCGTCAGTGTAGTACCGACGCGTGATTTCCAGCAAGGGATGGCCTACAGGAACCAACAGCCGCGACGCGACGTTGGAAGTGGCCAGCGCTGAATCGATGTCCTGATCAACCTGCTGGATCTTCAGCCCATAGTTCTCTTCGAGTAGCGTATAGACGGCCTTAGCCCGCGTCCCGATCTCTTTCACAACATCCGCGTGTTCGGGGCGGATGAATATCTCCGAGTATCCGATCGCAGCGGCGCTTTGATCGGCTATCCGCAAGACGCTCACCCGGATCCAGTTCGCACCTCGTTCGCAGTGCATCTTGTCGGCAATATCGCGATCAGCGAGTATGCTGTCAACGGCCAGCACCTCAAGCTTGGTGTTGCTGGCGTATTGCAGGAGTTCCTCGAGCGTGTTGATCGAGTAGGAGAAATCCTTCTTCGGCTGATCCGAGATCAGGTAAGTTCCGGCACCTTTGCGGCGCTCGATCATCCCGAGTTCCTGCATACAGCGCATCGTTTCGCGGATGGTATGGCGGCTAACGGCATAATGCTTTGCAAGATCCGTTTCCGGCGCAAGGCGATCACCAATCTTCAGGTCACCCACGCTGACCTTCTCCAGCAGTTCGTTCACGATTTCCTTGTATCGGGGAATATTGGGCGGACTCTTGATCATCTGCTGATGGGACCTCCTTGGCGGCAATGGTCTGTCCCGAATGCCGCGCCTCAGGGGGCGCTACGGGGTTCCTGAGCTTACGGCACAAGCGCCAGAGACAGCAAGGGAAGAGCGTTAATTAGCAAAAGGCCAACGAGCTGTACCATATAGAAAGGCAAGACGCTGCGCGTAATGCTCTGAACCGGGAGTTTGGTGATCCGGCTCATCACGAAGAGGTTCAGTCCGATGGGCGGTGTCAGCGTCGCAATCTCGACGAGAGCGGTGATGATGACGGCGAAATGGATCGGGTTGATGCCCACCGCACTGGCCATCGGGAACAGAACCGGGCTGAGCAACACGATCAGCGATATTCCGTCGAGGAACATGCCGAGCACGATCATCAGCAGGTTGATGGCCAGCAGGAATTGCCAGGCAGGGATGTCCGCGTCGGCAATCATGGAGGTCAGCTCGCGCGACAGTCCCAGACGGGTCAGCACAGCGGTCAGGAGGCCGGAGCCGATCAGGATGCCGTAAATCATCACGGTTTGCGAAACCGAGTCCCGGGCGGTGCCCCAGACGTCGCGGACCGTAGCCGTGCGATAGATCAGCAGCACCAGAATGACGGCGTAGATCGCGGCGAGCGCGGAAACCTCAGTCGGGGTGAAGTAGCCAAGGTAGATCGTTCCGATGATCAGAACAGGCATCAGCAGCGCCCCGGTCGCACCGGGCAAGCGTCGACCAAATTGCTTCCAATCGGGTGGCTTGGTCTGGGCCCCGTACCCGTGCCGCCGAGACAGCCACAGAGTCATGCCAGTTAGCAGTGCGGCTTGCATCAGACCGGGTATGATCCCGGCAATGAACAGGTCGGTGATCGGCATGCCGACGATCGAGCCTATCAGGATGAAGGTCAGGGACGGGGGGATCATCAGCCCCAGGGTTGCATTAACCGCGACTATCGAAGCCGCGAACTGCTTTGGATAGCCTTCGCGGGGAAGAAGATCGACCGCAGCCGGGCCCATCGCGACCGCACAGGCGACGGATGATCCGTTGACTGCGGAGAAGAAAACGCTCGACAGTGACAGGGCGAGGGCGATGCCGCCGCGAAAGCAGCGAAGGATGCTGCCCATAAGCTCCAGCAGCACGAGGGCGAGGTTGCCACGGGTCATCAGGTTACCCGCGAAAATGAAGAACGGTATTGCCACCAGCGCGTAGCCGTCGATGGAACCCCAGGCCATCTGCGCAATCAGAATGATCGGGATGTTGAGGTTGAAGCTCAGCATCAGGGTGGCGACAACGCCGAGGGCGATGGCGATATGTACTCCACCGGCGACAAGAATCAGCAGAGCGATAAAGGCGATGACGGTCAGCATGTATTTTCGCTCCTCAGGACACGATTTTGGAGTTTGGATCTACACCGCGTGTTAGGGCGTACATCGAGCCGATAAAATGAAGCGCAAAGAGGGTGCCACCGATCGGTATCGCCATCCGGACGAACCACAGAGGCAGGTCCAGATTGGAATCGGTCATCATGCCGATGTAGGCCATGTGAAGTACCTCGACGGTGCCTGCGTAAATCAGGATACCCGAAAAACATAGCCCAATCAGGCAGTTGACCCAAGAGGACGCAAGCCGCGCCCAAGGCGGGCATATGTCGAGCAGCAGGTCCATGCGGATGAAGTGATGGTGGCGCGTGGCCACACCGAGACCCAGCAGCACGCTCCAGACGACCAGAAAGCGCACCAGTTCCTCGGCCCACCAATAGCTTTCAGCGAAAAGCGAACGGCTCATTGCCTCGTAGAACATGACAGCCATCGCGGCGCACATGAGGACGGTTGCCAGATTGAGGATGACCTTTTCCTCGAAGAACACCCACCAACGCGGCAGCGCTCTGACCGTTTCCACTTCGAGCGTGTCGACTCCGGGTTCATTGTCCGAAAGCGGGGGCGTGCCGGGTCTATCAATCATTGGATATTCCTTTTGCCTATGTGCTTGTTGGGGCAATGCCCACGTCTCTCTCTGCGACGGCCCCGGCACGCAGAAGGGTCTTTTCGGACAGGGGCGGGCCGATCAGTTGCAGGGCGACCGGCAGACCCCCATCGTCGAAACTGGAGGGAACCGAGAGCGCAGGAAAGCCGAGGTAGGACACCGGACGGGTCAGATCCGACAGGTCTGCGATCACGGAACGCATCTCGCTGCCTGCCTGCACGTCCATGGCGGCAGCGATCGGCACCGGCCTTCGTAGGACCGGGGCGAACAGCATGTCGCAATCCGAAAAGGTCTGAGCCATCATTGAGCGCGCATGTACGGCCCGCAACTGCAACGCTTGCCGGTACTGAACGGCGCTGATCGCCAGGCCCTGCGTCAGCCGCGCAAATACCTGCACGCCGTAGTGTCCGGGATGCGCTGTCATGCGATCAGCATGAAGCGCCGCTGCTTCGGGGGTGAAGACGATATTTGCCAACTCGCCGAAATGTGTGTGATCAGGGATCGCCACATCGCGAAAGATCGCACCTTTTGCTTCAAGTTGCCGACGGGTGATATCCAGCTGGGCTGCGACCTGGGGATCGAGATTTTCGAAATACCAGCTTTCGGGAATGCCGAAGCGCAGACCCTCGACCCCATTGTTGATCCCGTCCGCGTAATCCGGACCGCTTCCGACGAGAGCAGTGAGCATGATTGCGACATCGCGGGAACTGCGGGCAAGCACGCCGGGACAATCAAGGCTCTCGGACAGGACCATCATACCATCCTGGGGCAGAAGCCCCTGAGTGGGTTTCAGCCCCGCGACACCGCACATCGCGGCGGGCAGCCTGACTGATCCGCCGGTGTCCGAGCCAAGAGCCGCAGCAGCCAGCCCCGCCGCGACCGCCGCGCCGGAGCCGGAGGAAGACCCGCCGGTGACGTGATCTGTGTTCCAGGGGTTCCGACAGCGGCCCAAGTGGGCATTGTGGCCGGTCGGCCCCATCGCGAATTCGCTCATGTGCAGGCGGCCCAGCGTGACGGTCCCGGCATCGTTGAGCCGCGCCATGAGCGTTCCCGTGCAATCGGGGCGATGTCCCGCCATCGCGGCGGGCGATCCGTATTCACACAGGCGTCCGGCGTCATGGAACATGTCCTTGTGCGCCAGCGGAATGCCATGCAGGGGTCCGCGCACCCTACCGGTTGCGCGTTCTTGATCCAGCTCGCGTGCCCGCTTGAGCGCTGCTTCGGCCTCGACCTCGACAAAGCAGTTCACTCTGTCCGACAGAAGGGCGATCCGATCCAGATGATCCTGCACCAAGGCTTCGGAGGTCACCTGGCCGGATCCCAAAGCATCCGACATGGTGTGCAGCGATTGCAGGTGTCCGGCGCTCATCGGTTGGCGCCCTCACGCATCAAGCGTGCATGATCTGAACACAGTGTTTGGAAAAGGTCGGTCCGGAGGACGCCCCCGCAGACCCGGTTGCGCTCTTCTTCGAGGACGCGCGACGCCGTCGAATCATGCCGCGCCTGATCTTCTATCGGCGCGGTTGTCTTTTCGAATGGTTTGCTCACAGTCTCCTCCCAAAGATGCGTGGCGCGGTGACGGATCCCCTTGGCGGGTCAGATCACCCCTTCTTTTCTCAATCTTTTCTGATCTTCCATTCCCCACCCGAGCCCCTCGAGCAGTTCGGCGGTGTCCGCACCCAAGTGCGGGGCTGCGTTCATCATTCCCTGCGACCCGTTCACACGCACCGGCGGGCTGAGCATTGCAAGCGTGCTGCCGTCCTTGCGCGGAAAAAACTCCGTGCGGCGGCCTTCGGCGATAAAGTCGGACTCAAGTGCCTGGCCGATGTCGTTGACCGGCGAGATCGGCACGCTGCCGCCCAGAAGTTTCATCCATTCCGCGGTTGTCTTCTGACAGAGCGCTGCATCGACCATCTCGGTCACCTCGTCGCGGTGCTTCAGACGGGCCGAGAAATCGGAGAAACGCGGGTCATTGACCCATTCCGGATGCCCCAGCTTGTCCGCGAGGATGGGCCAGAACTTTTCCTTGTTGCACATCACGAAAATCCAGCCATCCTTGGTCGTGAACATCTGCGAGGGTGTCAGTGAGGGATGCGCCCCGCGCGGTTCGCGGCCCTGGATGTGGCCATTGTTCAGATACCAGGTGGCGAGGTAGCTGAGGTTGTGTAGGGCGGTGTCGAACAGGTTGACGTCCATGTCCATCCCCTTGCGCTGCGCCCGTGCCCCGACCACACCAGACACCAGCGCGAAGGCGGTCATCAGGCCGGTCATCATATCCACGATCGACACGCCGAACCGCGAGGGCGGACCGTCGGGTTCACCGGTAACACTGAGATATCCCACCTCGGCCTGCATGAGATAGTCGTAGCCGGGCCAGTTCTTGCGCGACCCTTCGCGACCGTATGCCGACAGATGCGCGCAAACGATCTTGGGGTTCACTTTCGAAAGCGAGGCATAGTCCAGCCCCAGCTTTTCGGGCAAATCACCGCGTAGGTTGTTCATTACGGCATCCGCATTGCGGACCAGCCCTTCGAATATGCGCCGCCCTTCCTCGTGCTTGAGGTTGAGCGTCAGACTGCGCTTGTTGCGGTTGAAGGACTGGTGAAAATAGCTGTCCCCCTCGCTGAAATAGTAGGGGCCGACCTTGCGGCCAACATCGCCGCCTTCCACTGGGTTCTCGATCTTGATGACGTCAGCGCCGAGATCGCCCAGCAGCATGCTGCCGAAGGGACCGGCCCCGTACTGCTCCACCGCAATCACTGTAACGTCCTTGAGAGGTTGCATCATATCTTTCATTGAAGGGTTCCCTTACAGCGGGTTTTGTTCGATGTGACGCTTGGCGATGATCAGACGCTGGATCTCGTTTGTGCCTTCGCCGATGCACAGCAACGGGGCGTCGCGGTAGAGGCGCTCGACCACAAATTCCTTGCTGTAGCCATAGCCACCGTGGATGCGCAGCGCTTCCTCGGCATTCTTCAAGGCGGATTCGGTGGCAAAGAGCTTGGCCATACCTGCCTCAAGATCGCAGCGCTCGCCACGATCCAGCGCAGCGGCGGCATTCTCCACCAGCAAGCGGGATGCCGTGACGCGTGTCACCATGTCGCCCAGCTTGAGCGCAATTGCCTGGTGTTCGTGGATTTGCTTGCCGAAGGTGCTGCGCTGCTGGCTATACTTGGTCGCTTCGTCCAGCGCGGCCTGCGCGATTCCGACACCCCGTGCGGCGACGTTTACGCGCCCCAGTTCCAGCCCGCTGATGGCGCAGATCATGCCACGCCCTTCAGTTTCGCCGATCAGGCGATCTGCCGAAATGCGGTAATTGTCGAACACCAGTTCGGCGCTGTCGATGCCCTTGTAGCCGAGTTTCTCCAGCTTGCGGGATACGGTGAAGCCGTCGCCTTTATCGGCAATGAACATTGACATGCCCTTGTGCCGGGGATCGGCCTTAGAGTCGGTCTTTACCAACAGGGCAAAGCAGGACCCTTCAATGCCGTTGCTGATCCAGGTCTTCGTTCCGTTGATGACATAGTCGTCGCCGTCCCGCTTCGCGGTCATGCGGATCGCCTGAAGGTCGGTGCCGCAATCGGGTTCCGTCAGCGCCAGCCCCCCGCGCAACTCGCCCGTGGCGAATCTCGGCAGCAGCGCTTCCTTCTGCTGCTCGGTGCCGTTTTTCATCACGATGTAGGCCATGATGAGGTGGCTGTTGATGATCCCAGACAGGGACATCCATGTCGTAGAGATCCGTTCGATGATCTTGACGTAGGTGGAAGGTCGAAGACCCAGGCCCCCGAATTCCTCCGGGATGATCGCACCAAAGAGCCCCATTTCCTTCATCTGCTCGACAATATCGGCCGGGTAGATGTCGCCATGTTCCAGCTTCATGACGTGGGGTTGCACGTCACGTTCAAGCCAGCGATTCACGCTGTCGAGCATCATGCGTTCGCGTTCGGCTTCGTCATTGTCGAGTTCTGTGACCTGGTGGTTCATGGTTGTATTCCTTCTGATCTATCAGGCACGCACGGGCTCAGCCGCAAAAGGGACGAAGGCGTGCAGCAAAGGTGCAAGGGGCTTGTCGCTGTCGATGGAAAGGAGCGTGTCACGTATGGCCGTCGCACGGTTCCGCGGCCCTGCCACGGCGGCATTGGCGTCGTACTTTTCGACGATTTCCGCATTGGTCAGGGGGCGTTCATCGGCGCCCCGGTTGATGTGTTCCCGGTGTCGCAGTTCGGTGCCGTCCTTCAGTGTCACGATCAGATCGCCCGAATAGGCCTTGGGGAAGGGGGAGTCAGGATCGGTGCGATAGGACACGCGTTTCGCAAGATCGAGCGTTTCCGGATCGCGCAAGGCGGTGTCTTCAAGCTCGGACAGTGTCATCCGGTTGTTTTTGATCGCGGTGGCGACCAGATAGGGGATGGAGAACTGCGCGTCATAGCTGTTGGACGGGCGCTTCTTGTTCGCTTCGGGCTCGCAGACGGTCTTGACGACCTGAGCAGGGACCAGTGCCGTTATGCTGTCGATCTTGTCCAGAGTCGCGCCTTTTTCGCGAAGTATCAGCGCCGCGTCGATGTTGGCATGGGTGAAATGGCAGGCGGGATATGGCTTAATCGCCGTCTTCATGAGCTCCCATTCTGACCCCAGACCGCTGGTCGCCAGAGAAATGTCGCATTGCTCCGCGAGCGGTCCCAGGTAGGCGTTATAGAGCCCAAAGCGGCCAACGAAGGGGCGGGAGATGCCATTGAAACCCTCCTTTGCCATGGCGGCCGCGGTGATCCCAGACTGAGCGGCCCAACCGGGGTGGAAGCGCTTGTTCCAAGCTCCGTCCTCGAGAAATTCCAAACTGCCCGAAGCAAGCGACAGGGCCAGTCCGAGCGCGTTCTGGAGCTGGTCTTTGGTCAGGCCCATCAGGCGACCTGCGGTCATGGTCGACCCGAACACTCCGGCGACGCCGGTGGGGTGAAAGCCTACCTGATGAAAGCCACCCTTGGCGACCGCACCGAGCCGGGCTGAGACCTCGACACCGATGATGTAGGCAGTCAGCATCTCGCGGCCCGACGCCTTGACGTGGATGCCGGTTGACAGGGCTGTGGCGAATGCGCTGGCGGAGGGATGGACAACCCCGGCGATATGGGTGTCGTCGAAATCAAGTCCGTGGATCAAGAAGCCATTCATCATTGCCGCGTCGCGCGGTGACAGTGACTGCGACATGCCGATGACGGGCACGTTGCCGTCTCCGCCCAAGCCGTGGATCGCCCTCATCGTGCGTTTGGCAAAGTCGAACGTTGCGCTGGCCATGGCGATGCCCGCGGAATCGAGCAGATGGTGCATCCCGCGAACCCGGACGTCGGCAGGGATATCGGCGTCTTTCAGACCAGCGCTATAGGCCGCGATGGCGTGGGACGGATCTTCGGTGTCGGTGAATGTCATGGTCGTGTCTCCTCCACGATTTGAATGGGCCTGCGCCTGCAAGACTACTACGGTCTGCGTGGCACCAGGCTGCTGCGCACGAAGGTCATGAATACCATACCATCCGCTTTCACACCCTCGGTCCGGGTTTTGACGATACCTTGCGTCGGACGCGATTTGGAAACGCGGACGTCGAGCACCTCTGAACGTGCATAGATCGTGTCACCCGGAAAAACCGGTGCCTTGAGCATGATTTCGTCCCAGCCCAGGTTCGCGATCGCCTTGTAGCTGATATCGTCCACGGTCATCCCCAGCACGATCGCCAGCGTGAGGCCGCTGTTGACGAGCGGCTTGCCGAATTCTGAACTGGCCGCAAAATCGGCATCGCAATGCATCGGGTGGCGGTTCATCGTCATCAGACTGAAGTTGATGTTGTCGGATTCGGTGATCGTCCGACCGGGGCGATGTTCATAAACATCGCCCTTCACGAAGTCTTCCAGGTAGCGACCCAGATCGGCTGTTATAGTTCTGGGTTCGGTTCTGATTTCAGTCGTCACGAGGTACTTCCTTGGAATTGACAGTTGCTTCCTTCAAAATGTCCGGACAAAGTAGCGCTGTCAAGTCGAATATATTCCAACAATAGGAAGGAGCCCTTTCATGCCCTTGACCGATCCCACCCCCGAGCATCCGCTTATTCGCTCTTGGCTTTTTGTGCCAGGCAGCAGACCGGAACGTTTTGCAAAGGCCTGCGCAAGTGGTGCGGATGCCGTGATCATTGATCTGGAGGACGCGGTGGCGCCTGAGAGAAAGGACACGGCGCGCGCAGCGGTCGTCGCTTTTATGACGGGAGAGGGCGGCTGTGTCGGCATTCCGGTCTTTGTCCGTTTGAACGACATTCGTTCCCTGCATGGGATCAGGGATTTGCTGGCAATCTGCGAGGCGGCTCAGGCCAATGCAGGCAGCGCGGTTTCGGGGATAATGTTGCCGAAGGTGTCCTGCGCCGAAGACTTGACGTTTGTCTCGGAGGCGATGGACGATGCCAACGTGCCGTTGCGGATTGGGGCATTGATCGAAACGGTTGCCGGGCTCGCGCAGGCCTCGGCCATAGCAAAAGCATCAGGGCGACTTCAGTTCGTGATGTTCGGCGGGGCGGACATGGCGCTGGATCTAAGGGTGCCGATGGAATGGGGGCCTCTGCTTTCGGCGCGCACCGATGTGGTCCGGGCCGCCGCCGGGGCGAAGGTCGATGCCGTGGACATGCCGTGGATCGACCTTGGAAACAAGGCAGAATATGAGAGCGAAATGCAGCGCAGCTTCTCCCTGGGATTTACCTCTCGAGCGGCCATCCACCCGTCTCAGATTACCGCTATCCATGCCGCGCTCACGCCCTCCGACGTGGAGATCGCGCGTGCAAGAGAAGTGATGTCGGCCTGGGAAAATGGGGCGGGTGGCGTTGCCCTGCTGGACGGAAAGTTGATCGAAAAGCCACTGATTGCCCAGGCCGGACGTATTCTCTCGCTCGCCGAGAGAGCGGCCGGGAAGGGCTGACATGACGCGCTCTGCCAAGGGACAGCTGGTCGTTGTTCTGGGGATTGTCACGATGGTCCAGGCGATGTTGTCGCTAACGGTTCTCGCTGCCGCCAGCATCGCGCCAGAGATCACCCAAGCCTATGGAATCGGGCCAGAAACCATTGGCTACCAGATCAGCATCATCTATTTTGCCGCCTCTGCCGGGTCGATCGTCGCGGGGGTGGTGGTGCGGCGATATGGGCCTGCCACGACGAGCATGATCGCGCTGGCAATCGCCGCTGTCGGATTGATTGGGCTGGCCAGCGGCACCCTTGTCATTGCGGCGCTCGCGGCCTTTCTGATCGGGATCGGCTATGCGTTGACCAACCCGTCTGCCGCACGAATCCTGGACAAGCATTGTCCGCCGGGACACCGCAACTTTGTATTCTCTCTCAAACAGACCAGCGTGCCGATTGGCGGCATTATCGGGGGTCTCGCCCTCCCCTTTATAGCAGAGGCGGCTGGCTGGCGTGTGGCGATTTTCGCCGCTGCGGGCCTGTGCCTGACAGCCTTCGTCATTGTCGCCCCGTTCCGGCGACGCTGGGACGGGGCGCGCGAACAGGGGTTCCGGTATCGCGGCGGTGTCTTTGCCGGCGTTGCCGAATTGGGACGCAACCGTGGCCTGCGGTTGCTGGCGATCACGTCTTTCTGCTTTTCCGCGATGCAGTTGTCGCTCATGTCCTACGTAGTGTCGACTCTGGTGATCGACCTGCACTGGACCCTTGTGGCAGCGGGTGCGATGACCGCTGTTGTCCAATTGTTTGGCGCGACCGGTCGACTTGTCTGGGGCTGGCTCGCGGATCGAACCGGCTGCCCGATGGGCTTGCTGGCCACCATCGGCGCGATAACGACGGTCGCCGCCTTTTCGATGCGCTTGCTGTCTGCCGACAGCAGTCAACTTGCCGTCGCGGTGATCCTGATCCCTTTTGGCTTTGCCTCCATCGGATGGAACGGCATCATGCTGGCAGACATCGCCCGTCATGTCTTCCCCGAGAAGGTCGGGGACGCGACGGGGGGTGTCATGGCGGTGACTTTCGTAGGTGTCGTCGTCGGGCCGGCGACGCTCGCACTTGTCCATGGCGTGACCGAGAGCTTTCCGCTGGCCTTCTCCTGGCTGGCATTGTTTCCGCTTATTGGGGCCGTGTCGGCCCTGACAGCCCATCTTTCCGAAGCGCCCAAGCAGTAAATCGCCACATAGTACGGACAAAGAAGTTGATTCTGGCCCGTTTCTGCGCAATTATGTCCGTATCAAGCTTTTCAAATGCTTGCGTTCAAGGGAGGAAAACCATGAAGAACTTTGGATTTGCGGCGATTGTCGCTGCTGCCGTCACGGCAGGAACGGGCGCGTTCGCACAGGACACCTACGAAATGGTCATGACCAACGAGTTGGCCACCTCGCACTGGACCGCCAAGATGATGGACGATTATGCGGCCAAGCTCGAGGAACGCAGCGAAGGACGGATCGACGTATCGGTGTTTCATTCGGGCACGCTTTATACCGACCGCGACGCAATCGCGGCTTTGGGTACCGGCGCGGTTCATATGGTCTGGCCAGTCAGCGTCAACCTCGAACCGATCGCGCCGGAGTACGGCGTGGTGAACTTGCCGTTCTCCTTGACCGACAATTTCATGCAGTCCGACGGGGCGGTGGAGGAACTGTCGGAGATGATGTCAGCAATCATCGAGGGCCGTGGCATTCGCGTGATGGGCCTGATGCGGACTGCCGATCTGATCTTTCTTTTCAAGGAACAGGCGGTCACCAAACCCGCAGACCTGTCAGGCGAACGGGTGCGGATGACCGGAGGCCGGGTTCTGCAATCCATGATGCGTGAATTCGGGGCCAGCCCGATTTCCATGCCCGCGAGCGAAATGGCTGCGGCGTTGATGCAGGGTGCCATCGACGGGATATTCACCTCTGCAGGCGGCTGGGAAATGGTCGGAACCAACGCAGCCAAGACGGCAAGCTACATTCCCGGTCTCAGCCTGCTGTCCTATACCATCGTCGCGGATGACAATTGGTTGAATGCTTTGCCCGAAGACCTGCAAGAGATTGTCGTCGATACCACAAACGAGTTGGTGCAGATGCAGTGGCAGGAAGGCATCGACAAGGACAAGGCGACCATGCAGCAGTTGCTGGATCAGGGCGGCGAGCTCGTGACTGCGGATGACGCGGCGCAAGCCGAATTCCGCAGTTTGGCGGAAAAGGCATCTGCGGAATTTACGGACCGCTTTCCCGAAGTCTGGGAGCAGTTCCAGACCCTCAAGGCAAAGTACGAATGATCGGTAGGGGCGGCCTCGGGTCGCCCATTCCCCCTTCAGCAGAGAGTGCCGGATCATGAGCGACCTTCGACAGACGAGCGCGATGCAGATCATCGCGACCGCCCTTGCCGACGGCAACTGCGAAAATTTGTTGGATATCGGATGCGGGTCGGGCGGACTGAAGCCGCACATCGAAAAGCTCGGTATCCGATGGACGGGCGTGGACCCCGCCGTAGCGGAATCGACCCCGGACCTTGAAACCGCCCGCGCGGAATCCCTGCCTTTTGCGTCAGGGGCGTTCGACTCTGTTTTGTTCCTTAATTCTCTCCACCATGTTGCAATCGACGAGATGCCGCAGGCACTGCGCGAGTCACTGCGCGTCCTTGCACCGGGCCGCGGCCCAGTTATCGTGATCGAGCCGGCGGTGGATGGCGAGCTGAGCGAGATACTGCGACACGTCGACGATGAAACTACGGTCCGTGCGGCAGCACAATCGGCTTTGGAGGCGATCGTCGAGGAGGGGGGCGCGCAAAAGGTAGATGCCTATGAATATGTCCGGAATGAGCGCTATGTCGGGATCGATGACTTCGTTTCCCGCATTGCAGCTGCAGATCCGTCGCGCAAGGATGCCATGGCGCAAAACCGGCCATGGCTGGAAAAGCAATTTTACCGCCTCTCGCGGCGGGGCGCATGCGGATATATCCTGCGACAGCCGATGCGGGTCACGCTTCTGACGCTTTCCTGAAGGGGCGGACATTGCGTCAACTGCAGGGGACGGCGGGATCTGTATGGCCTCGAGATCTCCGATTACAACGCAGTGATCTGTTGTTGATTTTAAGATCTAATTGATCCTTTTTTTCGATTTGACGCTGACCCTCCTGAAGCATTCTACCTAACGGAAAGTTGGTGGAATTATTTACAGCCGGTGAGTCACTGCATTGTAAGCGCGATCTGGGGCCCACCTTTTTCTGACGTATGATTTCTGGGAATCCGTCTCTGTCTTGGAATAGGGAAGGAGTTTCTCCGTGGAGGATACGCAGGAGTTTTTCCGTTTGGGCGGAGCGGATAGCTCCGTTGCGGGTCGGCGGCGGTGGCCTGATGGGCTCAAGGCGCAAATCGTGGCGGAGACGCTTGAGCCGGGTGCGACGGTTCGCAGCGTTGCCGCGCGCCATGGGCTGCGCGCGAACCGGCTCTCGGAATGGCGGCGTCTTGCCAAGGACGGCAAGCTGGTTCTGCCCGCATCGGAATGGCCACCTGGGTTCGCGCCGCTGGTGCTGTGCGATGATGGGCATCCCGACGCCTCGCCTGAGGCCACATCGACCGCGGGCGCGCCTTTGATCGAGATCGCGGTCGGCGACGTAACGATCCGTCTGGACGCGGGCACTTCGGCGGCGCGGATTGCCGAGATCGTGCGAGCGGTGGGATGACGGACATGATCATGCCGACGCACAGGGTGCGCATCCTGGTGGCGACGCAGCCCGTGGACTTCCGGAAAGGCCATGACGGGCTGGCCGCTCTGGTGCAGTCGGCGCTGAAGGAGGATCCGTTCACCGGCACTGTGTTCGTGTTCCGCGCCAAGCGGGCCGACCGGTTGAAGATCCTGTTCTGGGACGGGACCGGACTGGTGATGGCCTACAAGCGGCTGGAGGAGACGACCTTCACCGGGCCTGCGATCAAGGACGGCCTCATTCCGCTGAACCGGGCGCAGTTCGAAGCCCTTTTCTCTGGCCTGGACTGGCGCCGGGTGAAGGCGCTGGAGGCGCGCCGGCCGGCTGCGGCAGAATGAATCGGGCGACTGATTTAGCGCGCATTTCCAGCCGGTTCGGGGTATGTTCGGGACATGTCGGCCCTGCCTGATATCGACCTTTCGGCCATTCCCGAGGACCAACGCGACGCTGTCGCCGCGCTGATGCGCGAGACGGCCAGCCTCAAGGAAATCAACAAGCGCCTCGAGCATCTGGTGGCCGAACTGAACCATGTCGTGCATGGCAAGACGTCCGAGAAGCTCGACGAGGACGAGCGGCAGCTGGCTTTCGAGGACTTGCAGATCGCTGTCTCCGAGGCCGAGGAACAGAAACAGGATCAAGCGCCCGGCGATGACACGCCGAAACGCAAACGGTTGGCCAGGCGCAACCGTGGCAACCTGCCCACGGACCTGCCGCGGATCGAGCAGATCGTCGAGCCCGAGATGCTCGTTGGCCCCTGCGGCTGCGGGCAGATGCACAAGATCGGCGAAGACCGTACCGGTCCGCTGGACATCGTGCCGGCGCAACTGCGTGTGATCGTGACCGTACGTCCCAAGTATGCCTGCCGCGCCTGCACCGACGGTGTGAAACAGGCTCCGGCCCCGGCGGCCCTGATCGAGGGTGGCCTTCCGACCAAGGGCGCCATCGCCCACGTCCTGGTCAGCAAATATGCTGACCACCTGCCATTATATCGCCAGAGCCAGATGCTCGCCCGGTCGGGTGTCACAATCAACCGCGGCACCCTGGCCGACTGGGTCGGTGTTGCGGGGTTCCACCTGCGGCCTGTCGTAGACCGGCTGGCTGAGCACCTGAAGGCGTCCACCAAGCTGTTCATGGACGAGACCACGGCGCCTGTGCTGGATCCGGGGCGGGGACGCACCAAGACCGGCTATCTCTGGGCGCTGGCCCGTGACGACCGCAACTGGGGCGGCGCCGACCCACCCGGGGTTGTCTTCTTCTATGCGCCCGATCGGGGTGGTAAGAATGCTGAAACGTTCCTGCGCGGCTTCGACGGGATCCTCCAACTCGACGGATATACGGGCTACAATCGGCTGACGCGCCCCTCCCGCAAGGGCGGCGGGCCCATCCGCGTGGCCCATTGCTGGGCGCATGCCCGGCGCAAGCTGAAGGAAGTGTTCGACCGCGACGGCGTCGTGCCGGAGGCACGCCTTCGGCGTGACGATCGCCGCCGAGGGCCTGCGCCGCATCGCCGAGATCTACAAGATCGAGGCTGACATCCGCGGCGTCGAACCAGGTCAACGCCTCTCGGCCCGGCAGGCACGAACGGCCCCGCTGGTGGCGGCGTTCGGCGACTGGCTACAGGAACAGCGGCTTCGGGTCTCGGCCAAGTCCCGCCTCGGCGAGAAGCTGGCCTATATCCATCGCCACTGGGAGGGCCTGCAGACCTTTCTCCATGACGGCCGCGTCGAGATCGATTCAAACGGCGTCGAAAATCTGATCCGCCCGATCGCTCTGAACAGGAAAAATGCGTTGTTCGCCGGTCACGACGAGGGCGGCAAAGCCTGGGGCCGCATCGCGTCCCTGATCGAGACCGCCAAGATAAACGGCGTCGAACCGTTCGCCTATCTCAAGGCCATACTCGAGGCCATCGCTGCCGGCCATCCGAAAAACCGGATCGATGAACTCCTTCCTTGGAACTTCCAGCCGTCAAGCTGAAAAGCCCGTGGGGCCCAGCTGGCGCTTACAGGAAAACCGGCAATTAAGGCGAATCAGTTGCCACTCGCTGCGTTCAGATTCGGCGAGAGGCTTTTCTTGGATCCGCCCTTTAATGGCAAATCGGCTGAACGTACTGCGACAGAACGCCGCATCTGGTGCTCAATCAAAAACTGCTTTTTAACCGGCATTCATGGACGAGACGATCATGCTGTCTCGATGCTCGACCGGGAAATTCCTCCTGGCGCATGACGGGCGCACTCAACCCGGATTCCCGAGCATATTGCGCTAAGCAATCTCCGAGGAATGAAGAGCAAGATGTTAACTGCGCCGGGAAAATCCCGATCAATTTTCCTGCTCGACGCAGCGATTCAATCGGGAGATTCACTGAGAGTCAGGCGCAAATCGCAACGAGACCTTCTCCCCAAACCGCACGGGAGCTCCGGGATTCCTCCGGAAATCCCATCCATGTTCGAGCAACCGGTGACCGAGATCATCAGGCGTGATCTTGCGGTAGCGGTTGGCGGTATCCGACCGGTTCCAGCCCCCCTGATCCAGCAGATCACCCCAGTCTTTTGTCATCGCGTACATCCACGAGTGTCGGGTGTGTCTCAATACATACGGCGTGACGTCTGTCCCGAAGCCGGCGGCGTCCCGAACCTTGTTAAAGGCGACGGCCATCTGTCCGCCCCGGTTCTTCCGGAACGTGTACGGCTGCCCGTCCGGCGCGGGAAACGCCGGTCCACTGTCCGGGATTGTCCCGATCAGTTCGACGGCGCGTGTTGGCAGAAGGACGTAGCGTGCGCGAAAGACGGTCTTGGTTCCCTCCAGCCACCATTCCCGGGTACCGGGATTCCAGTTTTCTCCGAGGGCCGCCATGGTCTCTCCCGGCCCCGCACCGCTTCCCAGCATGAAGGCAATCTTCCGCAAGGTCTCCAGATTGGGATCTCGCAAGCCAATGGCTTCAGGATCCGCTGCCGTCACCAATAATCTCTCGGCTTCTTCAGGGGTTAACCAGCGCGTCCGACGTGTGTCGGGAATTCTCTCGCGCCGCCTTCCAGCCGCGAAATTCTGGACGGCCTTGATGGGAACGCGCAACTGTCGACGTACCGTTTCCGGCTTCGCATCCGGATAGATGGCGCGCGCGGCCCGCGCGATGTCGAGGTGGGAAATTTCATCGACGCGGGTGTGAGGGCCGAAGTGCTTCACGATCTTCGGCAGGAACCGTTCTTCCCCACCTTGCTGGATGTAGAGTTCGGCCGCGTCCTGGAAGGTTGAGACCTTATTCTCACGATTAGAACTGCCCGCGTCACGCCATGCCTCCTTGTAGATGTTCCGCGCCTTGTCCAAGGCCAAGGATCGCAAATTCACGTCTCGAATGGCGAGACATCGTCTGAACCTCTTCCCCTCGACCCGAAAATCGATGACCCAGTCATTTTTCACCTCGGACCAGGTTGGCACCCACGGACTATTTCTCCCCAAGATACTCTCCCTTCATTTCGTTGACGGAAGGGAAATTGGCCAGTTTCAGGAAGTACGAAGAGAATTCTCACGGAAATTATTGACGCGTCCCTTTCGGGAATCCCGGTCGATAATATCTCACATGAAAACTCCTTGTGATGCGTTCCATTTCGGCAGTTTCTCTCGGCAGGATTTTGGCGACGAGAAGGATCCGGAATTTCCATCCAGACTTTATCCACGTGCTCGGCCCGCACATTGAAAATTCCCTGTCCCGCCACCTCAGACGCTCGACAAGAAACGGGAAAATAAACCATATCAGATAGATAGACCTATAGGCCTATTCCGACCAATTTTTTAGAAACGCCGCGCCTGGGTGCCTTACTCGTCCTGTATTGACAGCCCGCTTGCTGGTCACGCTTTTGGGAGAGGTCCTCGGCGGCCCACGTCCAGATTGGCGCAAGCTCGTCGAGTGACAGCGGTCATCGGGACCGCATGGAAGGCACGGCAAAAGGACAATCCAAGAATGGATCTCAGGACCGACACTGACGACTACGATCTTTCGGAACGCCCTCTCTCCTTGAAAGAGGCTGTGGCGCATCTCGGAGTTTCGCAGCGTTATTTCCTGTTCATCAGGAAGAAGTATGCGCGTTCGCTTGAGGTCTGTGAGTGGCGCGGCCGAAAACCCGTCTTCTACAGAAAACACATTTCCAATTTAAGGGATGCCATGAAATGCGAACGCCCAAACAACCACGAAAGATCAAAGGAGAAGCCAGCTGGTACCCGTTCTGGTATGGCGGGTCGTACTGCTATGACTTTTACGTCGAGGGGCAAAGGTACCGTCAGTCGACAAACGTCTGTGATAAAGCGTCGATTAAAATAGCTGAAGGCATTGCAAAAGCTGTGCACGATGCCGCCTGGGCGCGGGCCCTCTCGGACGCACCGACACTCAAGGACGCGGCAGAGCTCTACCTTGCGGAGTTCGGAGTTCACGAAAGCGAGCTTGAAAAGATCGTCGATTATTTCGGGCCCCACATCAAGATTGACGAGATCGACGACTTTTTGAGGAAACAATGTGCTGTCGACGTCGGGAATTCAGATGTACAACCACAAACCAGAAGGCGGCAGATCAAAACACCATTACTGGCAGTGATACGAAATGCGCAGGGCCTGAGGACAGAACCTCAAGTAGACAACGCACGTGAGCGCTACTTGACCCCTGACGAGATGGAGCGGCTTATCCACAAGGCCAAAAACCCGCCGCCCAGCGTCAGAGACCCTGATCGACGTTTGTTGAAGATGATTGCGTTCCTGCTTGGCTCCGGCGCAACACCGGGAGAAATGTTCTGCGTCATGGCGCGCGACGTCAATCGGACCACCGGCGAGATCTGGATCCGCGGCGAACATGTGGGGGCCGGCAAGACCAAGTACCGCCAGCGCATGGTGCGTCTGCCCGACCGTGCTTGGCAACTGATCGGAGATCTTCCCTCCAAAGGGCGGGTATTTCTGAGCACCACGGGGCGCGAAATTGTTCCGGACGGCAAGCGTGGGAGCACCTCGATCCGCCAGTTTCGCAAGCTCTGTGACGCTGCGGGGCTGGTCTCGGACAAGGAAAACAACGAGCCGGTCGTTTTTTATACACTCCGGCACACGTGGGCGACAGCTTTTGCCTCGCAGGTTTCCTCGGAACATGCCCTGATCCAACGGGGCGGCTGGAAGGACGGCCGCATGCCAGCACGATACCGCAAACGCATTCCGGAGGATCTCGGGGATCAGCTTCGCACACATGGTTGGGAGTTCAAGCCATGATGGGAAGAATTCAGGAATCTCGAATTGAGGGAGGGAAAAAGTCGCTGTTTTTCAGCGACTTGCCCGCTAAATGCGCTGCCTTAGCAGGGGAGCGCCTTCGACCACTCGGCCACGTCTCCGCCGACGCGTATAGCGGCGGGTGGGGCGGGGTTACAAGGACAAATTTCGGGCGGGAGGCATTACCCGGAGCGCGGCCCGCTCGGGGCGGCCACCATGGAACCGGCCAGTTCGCGAGATCCCTTTCCCTGGGGAACGCGGGGTGTCTTGCGGGGACTATCTGGCGGGCCGTTTGTGCAAATCCGGAGGCGGCAAGCCGCAAAGAGCGATGTCACGCGACAGCACAAGCGAGGTTTTGAGGCGGTTGCACGCCATCCAAAGATTGACACAAAACAGGAACATCGCTAGAACGTAAGCAGAGTATCAGCGTGGAGGCCGGGATGCTGACCAGAAAACAACGCGATCTGCTTGATTTCATACACAAGCGCGTACAGCGCGACGGCGTGCCGCCCAGTTTTGACGAGATGCGCGAAGCGCTTGATTTGAAGTCCAAATCCGGCATTCACCGCCTGATAACCGCGCTCGAGGAGCGCGGCTTTATCCGGCGCCTGCCGCATCGCGCCCGCGCCATTGAGATCGTGCGCCTGCCCGACATGATCGCCGATCAGGGGCAGGCCGGATTCGTGCCCCGCGTGGTCGAGGGGGATCGGCGGTCCGACCCGCCCATGCGCGCCAATGCCATGCCGGTCGAGACGGGCGAGGCGATTTCGCTGCCGGTGATGGGGCGGATTGCGGCCGGCACGCCGATCGAGGCCATTGCCCATGCCAGCCACAATGTCTGCGTGCCCGCCGACATGATCTCGGGCCGGGGCGATCACTATGCGCTCGAGGTGAGGGGCGACTCGATGATCGACGCGGGCATCAATGACGGTGATGTGGTGATCGTTCGCGAGACCTCGGTGGCCGATAACGGCGATATCGTGGTGGCGCTGATCGAGGAGCAGGAGGCGACGCTCAAGCGGTTCTTGCGCCGGGGCCACACGATCGTGCTCGAAGCCGCCAACCCCGCCTATGAGCCGCGCGTCCTGCCCGCCGAGATGGTGCGCGTGCAGGGCCGCCTTGTCGGGCTGATCCGCACCTATTGAGGCGGCGTTACCGGGCAGGGCCGGGGGCAGGGACCCAGGGCCGCCGGCCCGCAACATCTGCCGCGCTTGGCAGGAGCGTGCCATCGGCGGCGAGTGCCAGCGCCCCGGTGATGCGGCTCGTGCGCGGCGCGGCCACGATGCAAGAGCCATCAACCGGCCCTTCGGGATCGGCGGTGAGCACCAGGATACGCGCCGCCCCGCAGCTCAGCGGGCCGCGCGCCGCCGCGCGCCCGGCGCGCACGGATACGGCGAAGGGGGCGAGCAGATCGTCGCGCCAGCGGCCATGCGCCTCGGCCTGATCCGCCGGATCGCCGTCGTTTTCAAGCCATATCCGGGCGATGAACCCGCCCCCGCGGGGCTTGTTGAGCGCGCGCCCCGCCGGTGTCATGACGCCCACCAGCCCGCCGCTATCGGCGATGAGCAGCGCCGGACGCTCTGCCCCCGCCCCGGCCCAGAGCCACGCCGCCACCGCTACCGGGCCAAGGCCCAACAGGCGGGTGCGCCCCTGCCACAGAACCACGAAGAGCGCGCCAAGTGCCATCAGCGGCAGCACCCATGCGCCCGGCGTCACCACCGTGATCCGCGCGCCGTCAAGCGCGGCGGCCCAGCGGGCGACGCCCAGGATCCAGTCGAGCCCCAGGCCCATGACCCAGAGCGCCGCCCCGTCCAGGCCCAGCGGCAGAAGCAGCACCGCGACCACGGCGGCAGGCATCACCAGCACCCCCATGAGCGGCACGCTCAGGAGATTGGCGACCAGGCCGTATTGCGCCAGTTGGTTGAAATGCGCTGCCCCCACCGGCGCGGTCGCAGCCCCTGCCACCGCCGAGGAGATCACCACCGCCAGCACCGGGCGCAGCCAGCGCGGCCCAAGGCGCACCCGCGCGTCGCGCAGCCAGCCGAACACCGCCACAAGCGCCACGGTGGCGGCAAAGGACATCTGGAATCCCGGCCCCAAAAGCGCCTCGGGACGCAGCAGCAGCACGATGATCGCCGCCACCGCCACCGCCCGCAGGCTGAGCGCGCGGCGATCGAGCATCACCGCCACCAGCATCACCGCGGCCATTACAAAGGCGCGCTCGGTCGCGACATTGCCGCCCGACAGGCCGAGATACCCCGCCGCCGCGAGGATCGCCAATGCGGCGGCGATCTTCTTTATCGGCCAGAGCAGCGCGACCCGTGGCAGCATGGCGAGCCAAAGGCGCGCGGCGGCAAAGACGAAGCCCGCGAGCAGGCCCATATGCAGCCCCGAGATCGCGAGCAGATGCGCGAGGTTCGACACGCGCATCGCGTCGAGCGTGTCGCGCGAGAGGCCCGAGCGGTCGCCGGTCATGATCGCGGCGGCAAAGGCCCCGGACTGGCCTTGCAGCCGCGCGCGCACATGATCGGCCAGCGCCATGCGGGTGCGGAACAGGGGTTGCGCGCCCTCTGCCCCGGCCACGGCCAGAACCGGCACGCGGGTATAGCCTATCGCGCCGATCCGTTGAAACCACGCGTGGCGGCGGAAATCGAAGCCGCCGGGCTCGACCGGCCCGGCGGGCGGGCCGAGATGCGCGGTGGTCATCACCCGCAGCCCCGGCACGACATCGGCGGCGGTATCCGGCCCGTGCAGCGACACGCGCACCCGTTGCGGCACGCGGGCGGGATCGACCCGGTCGAGCGTGACCCGGTCGAGCGTAAGCCGAAGCGCGTCCGAGGCAGAGCGGTCGATGCCCACGATCCGCCCCTCGACCGGGCCATAATAGCGCCAGCCCAGAACCGGCCCGGCCACCAGATGCGTGCGCAGCCCGGCAATCGCCACGCCCGCCAGCAGCACCGCCACCGCGCAGCCCAGCGGCCCGGTCCATTCGCGCCCAAAGCGCAGCGCCAGCCCCAGCGCGGTGGCGGCAAGCGCGCCGCAGGCGGCGAGTGCTGCGGCCGGCGGTTCCACCGGGAGCGCGAAATAGCCGCCGATGCCGCAGGCAAGCAGCACAGGCACCCAGGGAAACAGCGCCCCGCGCTGGAGGAGCCAGCCGCGCCCGATCGCGTGCAGGATGCGCGCCACTTGTCACCCTCCCGGTGGGCCGATAGACAGGCCGCATCCTCGCCCCGCCATCGTTAAGAAAAGGTTAAGCCCGCCCATGACGCACCAGGTCGTGACCCGTTTTGCCCCGTCGCCCACCGGATACCTGCATATCGGCGGCGCGCGCACGGCGCTCTTTAACTGGCTGTTCGCGCGCGGGCGTGGTGGCAAATTCCTGCTGCGGATCGAGGATACCGACCGCGCCCGCTCGACCCCCGAGGCGACGCAGGCGATTCTCGACGGTCTGCGCTGGCTCGGCCTTGACCATGACGGCGAGGCCGTGAGCCAGTTTGCGCGCGCGCCCCGCCATGCCGAGGTGGCGCATCAGCTTCTGGCCGAGGGCAAGGCGTATAAATGCTTTGCCAGCCAAGAGGAGATCGAGGCCGCGCGCGAGGCCGCCCGCGCCGAGGGCCGCTCCACCCTCTATCGCAGCCCGTGGCGCGATGCCGACCCGGCGCAGCACCCCGATGCCCCCCATGTCATCCGAATCAAGGCCCCGCGCGAGGGCGCGACGGTCATCCGCGACGTGGTGCAAGGGGATGTCACTATCCGCAACGATCAGCTTGACGACATGGTGCTGTTACGTAGCGATGGCACACCGGTCTATATGCTGGCGGTGGCGGTGGACGATCACGATATGGGCGTGACCCATGTGATCCGGGGGGATGACCACCTCAACAATGCTGCGCGCCAAATGATGATCTACCAGGCGATGGGCTGGCCGCTGCCCGTTTACGCCCATATCCCGCTCATCCACGGCCCCGATGGCAAGAAGCTCAGCAAGCGCCACGGCGCGCTCGGCGTCGAGGAATATCAGAAGATGGGCTATCCGGCGGCGGGGATGCGCAATTATCTTGCGCGGCTGGGCTGGAGCCACGGCGATGACGAATTCTTTACCGATGCGCAGGCGCAGGACTGGTTCGGCCTTGAGGGAATCGGCAAATCGCCCGCGCGGCTGGATTTCAAGAAGCTGGAGAATCTCTGCGGGCAGCATATCGCCGCATCGAGCGATGCTGCGCTGCGGCGTGAACTGGGGGAATTCCTGGCCGCGACCGGTCAGTTACCGCTGTCTGACGATAAGGTGACCCTGTTGGAGCGGGGCATGTATTGTCTCAAGGAGCGGGCAAAGACATTCCCTGAACTTATTGACAAGGCAGCGTTTATCATGGCGGATCGCCCGATCGTGCCAGAGCCGAAGGCGGCGGCGATGCTGGATGATGTATCCCGTGGTATACTGCATGAATTGACGCCGCACCTGCAAAATGCTAAGTGGTCGCGGGACGATCTCGAAACTGTCGCGACGGCGGTGGCCGAGGCGCACGGACTGAAATTCGGCAAGCTGGCGGGCCCATTGCGCGCCGCGCTGGCTGGGCGCACGGCAACGCCGAGCGTGTTCGACATGATGCTGGTCCTCGGGCGGGATGAAACCATCGCCCGGCTGACCGACGCAGCTTGCGACGAGGGGTAATCCTCTGGCAAGTATTTGTAGCTAGCAAGTCCGGGATGCCGCAGGGTGTGACCGGGCACCGAGAGGGAGGACCCCAGATGTCAGACGAGAAGAGAACCGCCAAGCTTGAAATCGACGGAAAGACCTACGAGTTGCCGATCTTCTCGCCGACGGCGGGGCCGGACGTGGTGGATATCCGCAAGCTCTATGGCACCGCCGGCGTGTTTACCTACGATCCCGGTTTCACCTCGACGGCGAGCTGTGACAGCACCATTACCTTTATCGACGGCGACAAGGGCGAGCTTTTGCATCGCGGCTATCCGATCGACCAACTGGCCGGGAAATCGCATTTCCTCGAGGTCTGCTACCTGCTGCTTTACGGCGAATTGCCCTCGCCTGCGCAGCTTGAGGATTTCGAGAGCCGGGTGACCAACCACACCATGCTGCACGAACAGATGCAGTATTTCTTCCGCGGGTTCCGCCGGGATGCGCATCCGATGGCGATTATGGTCGGCGTGGTCGGCGCGATGTCGGCCTTTTATCACGACAGCACCGATATCAGCGACGAGTGGCAGCGCGAAGTGGCGTCGATCCGCATGATCGCCAAGATGCCCACCATCGCCGCCTGGGCGTTCAAATATTCCATCGGCCAGCCCTTCGTCTATCCGCGCAACGATCTCGATTATGCCTCGAATTTCCTGCGCATGTGCTTTGGCGTGCCGTCCGAGGAATACGAGGTCAACCCGATCCTGAGCCGCGCGATGGACCGGATTTTCACGCTCCACGCCGATCACGAGCAGAACGCCTCGACCTCGACGGTGCGGCTGGCGTCAAGCTCGGGTGCCAATCCGTTCGCCTGTATCGCCGCAGGCATTGCCTGCCTCTGGGGGCCGGCGCATGGCGGCGCCAACCAGGCCTGCCTCGAGATGTTGCAGGAAATCGGCACGCCCGACCGCATCCCCGAATTCATCGCCCGCGCGAAGGACAAGGACGATCCGTTCCGCCTGATGGGCTTTGGCCACCGCGTCTACAAGAATTTCGATCCGCGCGCCAAGGTGATGAAGCAATCCGCCGACGAGGTGCTGGAGCTTCTGGGGATCGAGAACAACCCGATCCTGCAAGTCGCCAAGGAGCTTGAGGCGCAGGCTTTGGCCGATCCCTATTTCTCCGACAAGAAGCTGTTCCCGAACGTGGATTTCTACTCGGGCATCATCCTCGAGGCGATGGGATTCCCGACCTCGATGTTCACGCCCATTTTCGCGGTCTCGCGCACCGTGGGCTGGATCTCGCAGTGGAAAGAGATGATTGCCGATCCGCAGATGAAGATCGGTCGCCCGCGCCAGCTCTACCAGGGCGCGACGCTGCGCGACTACGTGGATATCGAGAAGCGCTGAGGCGGCATGACCCTTGCCGAAAAAGCCCGCTGATTGCGGGCTTTTTTATTGGGAGGCGGGGGAGGCGGGGCAAAGGGACGGCGTGCGCGCGCCCCTGTCATCCGCCATAGGTCGCGCTCCACCGTTCGATCAGTGCCTGTTGCAGCCGCTTGGCGCGCAGGTTCCAGCCGCGCGCGCCCGCCGGGCGCTCGTCGCGGGCGGGGTTGATGCGGCTGCGCAGGCTGTCGCTCGCGCTCAGCACCGCAAAGACCAGCTCGCGCCCCCCCGGCGGCGTGACATATCCCGCCAGCGTGCTCACGAAAAACAGCGTGCCGGTCTTGGCCTGCACCTTGACCTCGTGGCCCTTCACGGGGCGGCCCTGCGCGTCACGCATCGCGACCTCGCGCATCAGCGGGCGTAGCGCCTCGCGGCGTCCGGTCGCGGCCAGCGCCCGCGCCATATCCTCGGCCGAGAGCCGCGAGCGGTCGCTCAGCCCCGAATGGTCGCGCAGATCCGCCGCCGCCATCCCCAGCGTGGCCTTGGCCCAGCCGGTCATCTCGCGGGCCGAGGCCGCGTGCGTGACGGGCCGCCCGCGCCGTTTCGCGCTGGCTGCCATGCCGACCATCTCGGCGGTGATATTGGTGGAATAGCGCAGCATGTCGCGCAGGATATCCGCCAGCGCCGCGCTTTCATGCGTGACCAGCGTGGCCCCCTCGAGCGCGGTGCCGTCGATCTCGGCGGGGGCCTTCAGCACGATGCCCTGGGCCCGCGCGAAAGTGGCAAAGACCTCGCCCGCGTAGAGCGCGGGCTTGCGCACCGGCAGCCACCGCGCCCCGCCGCCGCCCAGAGCGCCGCGCGCCACCGTCCAGGCGTCATGCGTGCCCGCATCGCTGTAGGTATAGACCGGCGCCGCCCGGTCCGCGACGCGCATCCGCGCTACCGTCACCTCGGGGCGGTAGCGCGAGGATCGCGCATCCATCGTGAGGGCGTATGTGCCGCCCGCCGCCCGCCATTCGAAATGCACCCGGTTATAGTTGAGGCTCAGCCCCGACAGCGCCGGGTTATAGCCGACATGTACGGGCTGTTGCGCATAGATCGCGTGGAGATAAGGGAGCGCGCCGCCCCAGACCTTGAAACCACCCCGCACCTCGCGCAGCCCCGCGCGTTTGAGCGCGGCGGCCATGTCGGCGAGCGCGTCGGTATCGAGCGTCGGATCGCCGCCGCCCGCCAGCACCAGATCGCCGTCGAGCACGCCATCGCGGAGCGGCCCGGTGGCGATGAGCCGGGTTGCAAAGCGATGCTCCGCCCCCAGGGTTTCGAGCGCGTAGAGCGCCGTCACCGCCTTGGTCACGCTGGCCGGGGGCAGGCCGGTGCCAGCCGCGCGCGCCTCGAGCACGCCGCCCGTGGCCGCCTCGAGCACGGCAAACCCTACCTCGCCCGAGAGCCGCGCCTTTGCGATCAGCGCCTCGGTGGCCGCCGCGCCTTGCGCCGCGCGGATACTGGCCGGGCGCAGCACCGGGCGCAATGAGACAGCAGGTGCCTCGGCCAGCGCGGGGGCGGCGAGCGTGGCGAGCGCCGAGGACAGGAAAAAGCGTCGGGAAAGCGGGCGTGTCATGGCGCGAGCGTAACCGGATCGCACCTTGGGACGCAATCGGCCTTGACCTTGTGATGGCTCACTTTTCCGCGTCTTTCGCGCCCTCTGCACCATCCGCGCCGCGCGCGCGCAGCGCGCTTGACGAGATGTCGGTCATCGGCACGTTGACGAAACACCATGCCGGGGCCGCCGCGCGCCCTAGCACATGGCTCGCCCGACCCTTGATCCGCGCCGCGGCATAAACGCGCGCGGCGGGCGACAGCCGCGCCGAGATGCGTTGACCGGGCCGCGCCAGAACCCCCACCGGCACCCGGTCCATGATGCTGCGCCAGTCCTGCCAGAGGTGCAGTTGTGCGAGGTTGTCGGCCCCCATCAGCCACACAAAGCGCCGCCCCGGCGCAATCGCCGTCAGCGCCGCCAGCGTGGCAGAGGTGTGGCGCGTGCCCAGCCGCGCCTCGATATCGGTGACGGCGATGCGCGGGTGATCCGCCAGCGCCCGCGCCGCCGCCATCCGCTCGGGCAGGGGGGCCGGGCCGTGGCGCTTGAGCGGATTGCCGGGGCTGACCAGCCACCACAGCCGGTCCAGCCCGAAGCGCTTGAGCGCCTCGCGGCTGATATGCAGATGGCCCGAATGGGGCGGGTCGAACGAGCCGCCCAACAGCCCGATCACCTGTCCGGGGCGCGAAGGCGGCAACGGCTGGATCATGCTCCCGTCATCGCCACAGCGCCGCGCCAAGTAAAGTGAAATCCGCGCTCAGCGATCCGGCCCCTTCAAGAGATCCAACGCAGCGCGTTCTTGCACCAGCCGCCAGAAATTGCCCTCGTCCGGCTCGAGATTGCGTGCCGGGCTGCCGGGGGCTGCGCCCGACGCGATCACCTCGGCCATGTCTTGCAGCACATCGGGGTTCTGGCGGAAATAATTGTGGCTCGATTGCCCGACCACGCCGCTTACGTTGATGAAATGCACGTTGCGGATGGATTTGAATATCTCGCGCTCGGCGGGGCCCAGTTGCGCGTAGGAAATCCGCCCGAACCGCACCCCCGCGAGCAGCACCTGCGCCAGCCCCAGCGCGCTGTCGCCGGGGTTGATATACACGGTGATCCGGCCAAAGGCGGGGCCAAGGCGCTCGGCGATGATGCGTTGCCGCGCGATCGAGAAATCGAGATCGGGGGCGGCAAGGATCAGGGTCTCGATCTTGAGGCTCTGGCGCGGGTTGCGCCCCGCGGCGCGCTCGGCGATCACCATCTCGCGCAGGGCCGTGGTCACGACCTGGCTGCCCCGGCTATGGGCCACCACATGGATGCGTCGCAGCCCCGGCACCGTGGCGAGGATGCGCAATGTCTCCTTGAGGTGGAAGATTGCGAATTCCCCGCTCTCGCGGTCCTTGAAATAGGCGAATGTGCCGGGATTGCCCGCAGGCCAGGAAAACGCCACCGGCACAACGCTGGCCTCGGTCGCCTGCGACAGGCGCGCCAGCGTTTCCATCGTATCGTCAAAATGGCTGTTGAAGCCGTGGATATAGAGCAGGATGTCGCGCCGTCCGCTCTGGCGCAGGGTCTTGGCCAGCGTGGCGCGCATTTCCGCCTCGCTGGCAGCATAGGCGCGCGCGGCCTCCGGCTCGGTGACGGGCCAGTCGTCCTTGACCGAAAAGGGCAGGGGCGTGGCCGGAAAGCGCACGCGCGTGCGCGCGCCGCGCAGGTGAGGGCCGTTTTCGGTGATGTCGATGGCCGCCGCGCCAAAGCTCATCGCCGGGTCGCGGCGCACGCTGAAGGTGAGCGTATCGCCGCTCGCCTCTTCGATCACGCGGTCGCTGATGAAATGAAAGCCGGGCGCGGCCGTCGCATCATGTCCATCGCCAAGCACCGGCACATCGCGCGCGCCCCCGCAGGCAGCGAGCAGGCTCAGCAAGAGGATCGCAATGGCGCGGCGCATGGGGCCCCCTTTCGCGAACGCGACAGCCTCTCTTATGCCCGCAGGAGGGGCGCGGCGAAAGTGGAAATCGCGGCAGTGGCAGGGCAGGGCGGGACCGGTCGCATTTTCTGCATTTTCCGGCGGGACGGCGGCGGATGGTGACGGGCTGTTAACCGCGGGCGGCTAGGGTGGCGGCGTGACAATGGAGCATGGGCCGTATGAGCGATGGATTTGCCAACGATGCGTCTGCCAGTGGCAGTGAGGCCGGGTCCGGGGAGGATGCCACGGCGCATCGGCTCTTTGCCCGCATCCTGGCCGATGCCCATGATGCCATCACGGTGCAGGACATGGAGGCGCGCATCGAATGGGTCAACCCGGCCTGCGAGCGGCTCTATGGCTGGTCGCTGGCGGAGATGCGCGGGCGCAAGCCGCAGGAATTCGCGCTCCCGCCCGACGCACGCCCCGATGCCGCCGCGATTGCGCGGTTCCGCTATGATCCCGACAGCGCGTTGTTTCGCCGCTACCAGCTTGGCCGCCACATGCGCCGCGACGGCACCACTTTCTGGACGCAGCAAAGCTTTGCGTTGCTCGATCCCGGCCCTGACCCGAGGGATCGTCGCGTGGTCATCACCTGCCGCGACGTGACCGATCAGGTCAGCACCGAAATGGCGCTGCGGCAGGTGCAGGTCGATCTGCGCCACGCCGCCCATCACGACGATCTCACCGGGCTGGCCAACCGCAAGCGGCTCGCCGAGCATCTGGCCAACCCCGCGCTGCGCGCCGGGATCGCGGGCGGGCAGGTGGGTGTGCTGGTCATCGACATCGACAAGTTCAAGGATATCAACGACACGCTTGGTCACGGCGCGGGCGACCGGACGTTGTGCCATGTCGCCGATGCCCTGGCACGGGTGGCGGGGCCGCACGATCTCGCCTGTCGCACCGGCGGGGATGAATTCCTGCTGGTCTGCGCCTTGCCCGAGGGGGCGGCGACGCTCGATGCGCGCGCTGCAGAGGTGCTGCGCGCGCTCGATTCGCCGCTTCTCTGGCGCGATCAGGCGATTCGCGTCGGGGCCTCCATCGGGGCCTGCGTGGCGGGCGAGGGGGCGCAGACCGGCGAGGAGATGATCCAATGCGCCGATGCCGCGCTCTTTGAGGCCAAGGCGCGCGGGCGCGGGCGCGTGGTCCATTACACCGCCGACCTTGGCCGCGCCCAGCGCGCCCGCCAGACCCTCGCCCGCGACTTGCGCGAGGCGGTGAGCCGCGACCAGTTCGAGATTCACCTGCAACCGCAACTGTCGCTCGCATACGGGCGTATCTGCGGCTGCGAGGCGCTGATCCGCTGGAACCATCCAAGGCGGGGGTTGCTGGCACCGGCGGTCTTTCTCGACGCTGCCGCCGCGCTCGGCCTGATGGCCGAGATCGATTACCGCTCGATGACGATGGCGCTTGATGCGCTGCAATCGCTCGACGAGTCGGGGTTTGACGATCTCACCATGTCGATCAACGTCTCTGCCGCCATCCTGGCGGATGCCAATTACCCCGGCCTGCTGCACTGGGCGTTGCAAACCCGTGGCCTGCGGCCCGAGCGTATCTGCATCGAGGTGCTGGAGACCACCATCCTCGATGGTTCAAAGGCCGATGTGATGGGCGCGGTGGCGCGGCTCAAGCGGCTGGGCGTGCGCGTGGCGCTCGATGATTTCGGCACCGGCTATGCCGGGCTCGCACATATGGCCAGCTTCGAGGTGGACGCGATCAAGCTCGACCGCTCGATGATCGCCCGGCTGGAACAGGACCCGCGCAACCGCATCATCGTGCGCGCGATCATCCGGTTGTGTGGCCTGTTGCGCATGGCGGTGGTGGCCGAAGGCGTCGAGACCGCGCAGCAGCTTGCCATGCTGCGCCGCGCGGGTTGCCCGGTGATCCAGGGTTTCGGCCTCGCCCGCCCGATGCCGCTTGCGGCGCTGATCGACTGGCTGCACGCCCGCGCAGCCCGGCCCGGCACCGATGCTTTCGGCACCCCGCCCCAACCCGTCGCCCTGTCGCCGCCCGCGCGGGGCCATGCGCGCTGACCATTGCCCCCGGCCCCTGTGCCGGGTATCCCCGGTCCAACACGGATTTCCCTGAACGGAGCGCGGACCATGGCAGCCTATCAATACGTCTATCACATGTCCGGGGTCTCCAAGACCTATCCGGGCGGCAAGAAATGCTTTGAGAACATCCACCTGAATTTCCTGCCCGGCGTCAAGATCGGCGTCGTCGGCGTCAACGGTTCGGGCAAATCCACGCTCTTGCGCATCATGGCCGGGATCGACACCGATTTCTCGGGCGAGGCCTGGGCCGCCTCGGGCGCGCGGGTGGGCTATCTGCCACAAGAGCCGCAGCTTGATGAGGCGCTTGACGTGCGCGGCAACGTGATGCTCGGCGTGGCCGAAAAACAGGCCAAGCTCGACCGGTTCAACGAATTGGCGATGAACTATTCCGACGAGACCGCCGACGAGATGGCGCAACTCCAAGACGAGATCGACGGCGAGAACCTGTGGGATCTCGACAGCCGCATCGACGTGGCGATGGAGGCGTTGCGCTGCCCCCCCGACGGGGCCGCCGTCGCCACGCTCTCGGGCGGCGAGCGCCGCCGCGTGGCGCTGTGTCGGCTGCTGTTGGAGGCCCCCGACATGCTGCTTCTGGACGAGCCGACCAACCATCTCGACGCCGAGACCATCGCCTGGTTGCAGAGCCACCTGATCGACTACAAGGGCACGATCCTGATCGTCACCCATGACCGCTATTTCCTCGATTCGATCACCAGCTGGATCCTCGAATTGGACCGTGGTCGCGGCCTGCCCTACGAGGGCAATTACTCCGCCTGGCTGGAGCAGAAGGCCAAGCGCCTGGCGCAGGAAGCGCGCGAGGATAAATCCAAGCAAAAGACGCTGGAACGCGAGCTGGACTGGATGCGCCAGGGCGCGAAGGCGCGGCAGGCCAAGCAAAAGGCCCGGATCAACGCCTATAACGAGCTTGCCGGTCAGTCCGAGCGCGAGCGCGTGGGCCGCGCGCAGATTGTCATCCCCAACGGCCCGCGCCTTGGCTCCAGCGTGATCGAGGTGGCGGGGCTGAAAAAGGCGATGGGCGACAAGCTCCTGATCGAGAATCTTGATTTCTCTCTGCCGCCCGGCGGCATCGTCGGCGTGATCGGCCCCAACGGTGCGGGCAAATCGACGCTCTTCAAAATGCTGACCGGGCAGGAAAAACCCGATGAGGGCACCGTGAGCTATGGCGACACGGTCAAGCTGTCCTATGTCGATCAGTCGCGTGACGATCTCAAGCCGGATGACACCGTGTGGCAGGCGATCTCGGGCGGGGCCGAGGTGATCGAGTTGGGCGACGCGCAGATCAACTCGCGCGCCTATTGCGGCGCGTTCAATTTCAAGGGCGGCGACCAGCAAAAGAAGGTGTCGCTGCTCTCGGGCGGCGAGCGCAACCGCGTCCACATGGCGCGGCTGCTGAAGGAGGGCGGCAACGTGCTGCTGCTCGATGAGCCGACCAACGATCTCGACGTGGAAACGCTGCGCGCGCTCGAGGATGCGCTGATGGATTTCGCCGGCTGCGCCGTGGTCATCTCCCACGACCGCTTTTTCCTCGACCGCATCTGCACCCATATGCTCGCCTTCGAGGGCGACGCCCATGTGGAATGGTTCGAGGGCGATTTCTCGGCGTATGAAGAGGATAAAAAGCGGCGGCTGGGGCCAGACGCGTTGGAGCCGAGACGGGTGAAATACAAGAAGTTCGCGCGATAGACCACTCTTGGTTGTGCGCACAAATGTGCATACGCCTGGCTCCGTCGACGGCACGAGCGCCAAGGGTCAGAAGCACGGCCTGAGCATTGCCCAGAGAGGTGGTCGCGAAAATTCGGACCAGTTGTTAAGGTGGATCGCATGACGAGAGAGACGATCCATAATGACGAAGAGAAAAATGCATACGCCTGAGT